>JADFIA010000007.1 GCA_022566895.1 Pseudomonadota bacterium | reverse complement strand
ACTATCCGAGCGTCGTCATCTGGTGCATGAAATTCGCCGTCCTGATCTCGCCGGCCGATCTCGAATTCGAAGGCTGAGCGCGGCTTATAGCCGCCAAATAGAGATGATCGCATCGCCACTCGCGGCCGCCAGGATTTTTTGCTAGACTCCCGGCTTCGCCTGCCTCGGCAGGTTTTTTTTGAGGGGAGTTAATATGAATGTGCAGCGCTTTGGGATGGCCGCAGCGGCCGTCTTCGTGGTTTACGCAGTGATCTACATTGGCAGCGGAATGATTTTTGAAGATCAGTACGCTGCCGTCATGGAAGCCTTCGGCATGAACGAGAGCGAGACCTGGATGAACTGGGCCGGCCGCATTCTCTTCACCCTGGTCTTCGTCTATATCTTCGTCCAAGGCCATGAAAACAAGGGCATCGCCGAAGGTGTCCGCTACGGCTTTCTGATCGGCCTGTTGATGGTCGGCGTCAGCTTGGATCTCTATGGCTGGACGAACATAGCGATGGGCACCATATTTGTCGCCTTGGTCACTGATCTGGTGGCCAATATCGCCGCCGGCGCAGCCGCCGCGGCGATTTACAAGCCGGCAGACGCAGCGCCGGCCGAGGCAGCTCCGGCGGGGGACGAATAGCCGCAGCGAATGCTGAAGCCAAATCTGCCCGATTGCGACGTCATCATTATTGGTGCCGGGGTCATCGGCGCGTCCGAGGTCCGGATTTCGACCAGATTGTGTCGCTACTCGCCGCGGCGGCTGTTTTTTGCTAGACTCCCGGCTTCGCCTGTTTCCGCAGGTGTCTGAGGAGACGAGTCAATATGAATATACAACGGTTTGGGATGGCCGCGGTGGCCGTCTTCGTGGTCTTCGGCCTGGTCTATTATGGCGCCATGCATGTTTTCGATGAGCAGTACCGGGCCCTCTTCCAACGATTGGACATCAACGACCAGCCGAACCTGGTCTTTTGGCTCGGCGCGGTACTCTATACTTTGGTGTTCTGCTACATTTTCGTGCAGGGCCATGAGGGCAAAGGCATAGGCGAAGGTGTCCGTTACGGGCTTTTGATCGGGCTCTTGATTCTCGCTTTGGATCTCGGCTTTTTCGGGTTTACGAGCCCGCCGCTGAATATCGCCCTGGTCATCTCGGCAACCGACATTGTGGCCGCCATCGCGGCCGGTGCAACCGTTGCAGCGATTTACAAGCCCGCCGAGGCAACGCCGGCCGAGGCGGCCCCGAGCGGGGGGATGGAATAGCCGGGCCCAATGCTGAAACAAAATCTGATCGATTGCGACGTCATCATTATCGGCGCCGGGGTGATCGGCGCGTCGGTGGCTTTGGCCCTGTCGCGGCGCGGCCTTAAGACCCTCAATGTCGATACGCTGCCGGCCGCCGGCTACGGTTCGACCTCGGCCTCCTCGGCCGTCGTTCGGCCCTTCTATGCGGCCCTCGAGGCCTGCGCCCTGGCCCACGAGTCGCGCCATCACTGGACCTGCTGGCCGGAATTTCTCGATGCCACCGACGAGCGCGGCTACGCCGAATATACCGAATGCGGCATGATGGTGCTGCTGGCCGAGGGCGACGAGGCGCGGCTGGGGGCCAATTTCGAGGCCATGGACGAGGTCGGCGTGGCCTATTCCCGCCTCACCCCCGATCAGGTCCTGGAGCGCCTGCCGGGGCTGAACATGGGGTCCTTCGGGCCACCGAAGTTGCCCGACGACCCGGCTTTCGGGATCGCCAATCCGCGACCGCTGGCCGGCGGCCTGTTCATCCCCCAAGCCGGCTATGTCTCGGATCCGCAGCTGGCGGCCCACAATCTGCAGCGGGCGGCCGAGGCGCACGGGGCCGAATTTCGCTTCAATACGCGGATCGATGCGATCATGCGCGCCAATGGCCGGGTGACCGGCCTGACCACCGAGGCCGGCCAGACCCTGGAAGCCCCGGTGGTGGTCAATGTGGCCGGGCCGCATTCGTCCAAGATTAACGCCATGGCCGGCATCGAAGACGATATGCGAACCACGACCCGGCCGTTGCGCCACGAGGTCGCCCATGTGCCGGCCCCGGGCAGCTTTCGCCTCGATCGGGGCGCCTGCGTGCTGGCCGACGGCGACGCCGGGGTTTATCTGCGCCCCGAGGTCGGCGGCCACATGCTGATCGGCACCCTCGATCCCGAGTGCGACGGCCAGGATATCGTCGATGCGGACGATTATAACCCCGAGCTGACCGAGCAGTGGACCCGCCAGGTCTGGCGCACGGCCCAGCGCTTTCCGGAGTTGGCAATCCCCAACACCGCCCAGGGCGTCGTCGGACTCTATGATCTGTCGGACGATTGGATGCCGATCTATGACCGCTCGTCGCTCGACGGTTTTTATATGGCCATCGGCACCAGCGGCAATCAGTTCAAAAACGCGCCGATGATCGGCCCGCTGATGGCCGCCTTGATCGTCGCCTGCGAAGACGGCCAGGATCACGACCGCGAGCCGGTGCAATTCGTCCTGCCCCACCTCGGCCGCGCGATCGATCTCGGCTTTTTCTCGCGCCTGCGCGAGGCCCACTCCGAGGGCAGCGGCACGGTGCTGGCCTAGAGGTATCGCCTATGCTTGCATGAATACGCTATTCGGCTGCGGTCTGGGTACCCGGGTCCTGGAACTGCAGATTGGCCAGCTTGGCGTAGAGCCCGCCTTCGACGATCAACTTGTCGTGGCGGCCGGTCGCCACGATGCGTCCCTCATCCAGGACCACGATACGGTCGGCCTGACGGACGGTCGACAGCCGGTGGGCAATGACCAGGGTCGTACGATTTTGCATCAGCGCTTCGAGGGCGGTCTGGACCTTGCGCTCGGCTTCGGAATCAAGGGCGCTTGTGGCCTCGTCCAGAAGCAGGATCGGGGCGTCCCTGAGGATCGCCCGGGCCACCGCCAGCCGTTGCCGCTGACCCCCCGAGAGCCGCACCCCTTTTTCGCCGAGAAAGCTGTCGATTCCTTGCGGCAGGGCGCGCACGAAGTCTTCGCACTGGGCGGCGCGCAAGGCGGCCCAGGCCTCGTCTTCGCTGGCCCCGGGGCGCCCGTAGCGGACATTCTCGGCCACCGTATCGGCAAAGATCACGGTCTCCTGGGGCACCACCGACATGCGCTCTCTGAGGGCCTTGGGATCGACGTCCCTGACGTCGACCCCGTCGACCAGAACCAAACCCTCCTGCGGATCGAAAAAGCGCAACAAAAGCTGCAGCACGGTCGACTTGCCGGCCCCGGAGGGCCCGACCAGCGCTACGGTCTCGCCGCGCCTGATCGCCAGCGAGAAATCCTTAAGCGCCCGGTCGTCGGGCCTTGAAGGATAATTGAACGAGACGCCTTGAAACACGACTTCGCCGCGCGACGGACTGGGCAAGGGCGTCGGTGGGTCCTTTACAACCAGGGTCGAGCGCACCGCCAACAGCTCGGCCAGACGCTCGGAAGCGCCGGCCGCCCGCTGCAGATCACCGTATACTTCGCTTAAAGCCCCGACGGCGCCGGAAACGATAATCGAAAGGCCGACGAACGAGGCCAGCTCGCCGCCGGTCATAACCCCGGCAATGACGTCCTTAGCGCCTTGCCAGAGCACCAGATCGATCGCCCCGAAGACCAGCAGGATTACCACTGCCGTCATGCCGGCACGCACGCTGATGCGCTGCCGGGCGGTATCGAAGGCGGCTTCGACGGCATCGAAAAAGCGGCTGCGCTCCTCGTGCTCGCGGGTAAAGGCCTGGACGGTCTGGATCGCGTCGAGTGCCTGGTTGGCCATGGCCCCGACCTCGGCGATGCGATCCTGACTGTGGCGCGACAGTTTGCGCACCCGGCGTCCGATGATCACCAACGGCCCGACCACCACCGGCACCACAAGCGCGATCAGGCCCAGGAGCTTGGGGCTGATCAGCAACAAAAGCACCACGCCGCCCAAGAACATCAAGAGGTTCCGCAGTGCGATCGAAGCCGAAGAGCCGACCACCGCCTGAATGAGGGTCGTATCGGCGGTCAGCCGCGAGGCGATCTCGCCCGGGCGGTTTTCTTCAAAGAACGAGGGGTTGAGGCCGATCAGGTGCGAATGGACCGCGGTCCGGATATCGGCCACCACCCGCTCGCCAAGGATGGTCACCAGCTTGAATCGAAAATAGGTCGAGACCGCCAGCACCGCCACCACCGCCAGCAGGCCAAGAAAATAACGGTCGATAGTGGCCACGTTCTCGGCCGCAAAGCCATGGTCGATGATCAGGCCGAACGACTTGAAAATAGCCAGCGTTGCCCCGGCTGCAATCACCAGCGCCGTCAGGGCCCCGGCCATCATCAGCTTGTAAGGCCGCACGAAGCCGAGCAACAGCCGCAGCGCCTTGAGTTTCTTGGCGCCTGCCCTTGGCGGCGCTTCCTCCAAACTGTCCGGATGGCTCATCTTGGTTAACAAATCCCCAATCTTCTTGCTGCCCTGACCGGGCGGTCCCCGCTCGTATAGCAACTTGGGGGTCTGGCCTCAATCCTGCAAGGCCAACCGCCGGGCGGACGACTAAAGAATCATGAGGAAATGCCATTTGCCCCCTTGTCATTGCCTCAAGGGGCCGTTATATAGCCGCAGCCAAGGCTTGGAGAGCGGACGTGAAGAAAGAGATTCATCCCGATTATCATAACATCACGGTGCAGATGACCGACGGCAGCACTTATCAGACCCGCTCCACCTGGGGCAGCGAGGGCGATACCCTGCGCCTTGAGATCGACCCCACCTCGCACCCGGCCTGGACCGGGGGCCTGCGCAAGCTGGGCGAACGCGGCGGCCAGGTGGCCCGCTTCAACAAGCGTTTCGGGGATATCAAAATTAAGAAATAGAAGGTCCCGAGTCTCCTCCTTTGAAGGCCCCCGCGCGGGGCTTTTTTATGGTTGGAAAAAGGACCGTTTTCCTTGGCTTTTGGGCCAAGACCTTCTCCAGCTGGGTTGAAACTCGGGCCGTATTTCCCACATAAAGCAGTGCCGGATGCCTGACCAGGGTTCGGCGTTACGCGCTCCGGCCTTTCGAGGCGGAGTTTTGAACACAAACATCGCTCAAGAAGAGGATTTTTGTTATGCGAGCATTTGATTTCAGCCCCCTAATGCGATCCGCAATCGGATTTGACGATCTGTTCCGGTTCGCCGAAAAAACACGGTTCGACAAAGCCGAACTGAGCTATCCGCCGTACGACATCGAAAAGACCGGCCAGGACGAATATGGTATCTCGATGGCCCTGGCCGGGTTCAAGGAAGACGACATCGCCCTTACCGTCGAAGGCGACATTCTGCGCATCGAAGGCCGGGCCTCGGTTGGCGATACTGAAGAGGACCGTAGCTTCCTTTATCAGGGTATTGCGCGGCGCGAATTTACGCGGCGCTTCCAGCTGGCCGATAACATCCATGTCGAGGGTGCCTCGTTCAAGGACGGACTGCTGAAAATCTCCCTTTTCCGGCAAGTTCCGGAACACGAAAAGCCCCGCCGGATCGAGATCAAGACCGGCGGCAAGAAAAGGAAGGTTATCGAAGGCAAAGCGGCTTAACTCCAGCCGATTTTCTCCGATCAGGAACCGGCGCCTGCGGGCGCCGGTTCTTTTGTTCAGGTCTTAAAGACCGATTCGGCGGCCGTCATGCTGGCTTCTTTGGTTTTCAGATCGGCTTCAGCGCGTTCGATCTCGCGCTTCAGGATTTTGATGCGCTGCCGCAATTCATCGCCGGACAAGCTGTCCAGTTTTTCCGCTTCCAGGGCGTCCAAGGGGCTCGATTGCTTTTTCGCCAAATCTTCATCATCCATCTTTTACTCCTGGCATCTTTTCCTCCCGGGGCTCTTACGGCCGATAGCAAGCGGTCCATTTTCTCACAACCGGCGGAATTTTACGAGCTTGCTGGCAACCTGGGCAAGGCGCATGATAGCGGCCGGACGGGCCATGGGGGACGGTCATGCAGGCGATCGAAATTGCGGAATTTGGCGATCCGGAGGTCTTGCAGCCGGTGGAGCGCAAAACACCCCGGCCGGGCCCCGGCGAAGTCCTGATCCGGGTGCGCGCGGCCGGCATCAACCGGCCTGATTTGCTGCAAAGGAAAGGCCTCTATGCCGCCCCGCCGGGGGCTTCGGACATCCCCGGTCTCGAAGTGGCGGGGATTATCGAGAAACTGGGCGCCGGGGTCAGCGGTCTGGAGACCGGCAACGCGGTCTGCGCGCTGGTGGCCGGCGGCGGGTACGCCGAATACTGCGTGGCGCCGCAGGAAACGGTACTGCCGAAACCCGAGCCCTTATCGTTCGAGGCAGCGGCCGGTCTGCCGGAGACCTATTTTACGGTCTGGTCGAACGTCTTCGACAGGGCGCGCTTCGAGCCCGGCGAGACGCTTCTGGTGCACGGCGGCAGCTCGGGCATTGGCAGCACCGCCATCTTGTTGGTCAAGGCCATGGGCGGCCGGGTGATCGTGACCGCGGGGACGCCCGAGAAATGCGCCTTTTGCCTCGAGCTGGGCGCCGACGCGGCGATCAACTATAAGGATCAGGACTTCGTGGCCGAAACCCTGGCCCATACCGAGGGCAAGGGGGCCGACGTGGTGCTCGATATGGTGGCCGGCCCCTATATCGAGCGCGACATTGCCTGCCTGGCCGAGGACGGGCGCCTGGTGATTATCGCCTTTCTTGGCGGCGCCCGGGCCGAGCTGAACCTGGGGCCTGTGATGATCAAGCGATTGACCATTACCGGCTCGACCCTGCGGGCCCGCCCGAACGCCTTCAAGGGCCAGATCGCCGGACGTTTGAAGAAGCATATCTGGCCGCTTTTGGCGGCCGGCCGCTGCCGGCCGCCGGTGGACAGCGTATTTGGCCTGGCCGAGGCCGCCAAAGCCCACGCCCGCATGGAACAAGGTGACCATATGGGCAAGATCATCCTAAAGGTTTAGAGGGCCGGTTTTTGTTTGCCCGGCCCCGACAACATGCTAAGAGGTCCCTTCGAAGGCTTCCCCTGAATTGAAAAGCGTTATCGGGAAGTTGAAACCGGAGGGTTTCAGCGAAAAGCGAATGACTGTCCCCCACCTTGGCGGGCAGGAAACCGGGACCAAGGAGTTCGAAATGCCCAAGCCACTGATGCCCATGGCAACCGCTGTTTGGCTGGTCGACAATACATCGCTGTCGTTCCGTCAGATCGGTCGCTTTTGCGAACTGCATGTGCTCGAAGTGCAGGCGATCGCCGACGAGACGGTGGCCCAGACGATCGTCGGGCAGGATCCAACCTTGAGCGAGCAGCTGACCCGGGCAGAAATCGAACGCTGCCAGAACGATCCTTCGGCCGATCTGCAGCTGGTCGTCGACGAGGTGCCGGCCCAACCGCGGACCAAGGGGCCCCGCTACACCCCGGTCTCGAAACGTCAGGACAAGCCGGACGCCATCGCCTGGATCCTAAGGCACCATCCGGAGATAAGCGACGCCCTGATCGGCCACCTGATCGGCACCACCAAGCCGACCATCGAGGCGATCCGTTCGCGCAGCCACTGGAATATCCAGAACATCCAACCCAAGGATCCGGTCAGCTTCGGTTTGTGTAGCCAGAAAGATCTCGATGAGACGGTGCACAAGGCCCAGGCCAAGGCCGCAAAGACGGCCAAACCCGACGGGTCGCCAACCGCTCAAACGGATCCGCCGCCGGCGGCACAAGCCACGGCACCGGCAACCCCGGAAGTCCAAGAACCGGTGGCCGAAGAACCGGCAGCCGAGGAACTGGCAGCCGCAGAACCAGAAACCGGAGAACCGGAAGCTGCGCCGCAAGCCGAAGAACCGGCGGCGCCGGAAGCCGCGCCGGAGGCCGAAGAGCCGCCGGCCGAAGACGCCCCGGCCGACCAAGCGGTAAGCGAACAACCGGCAACCGCCGAGGCGGTCGAGCCGGTCGAGCCGGTCGAGGAGCCAATTGAGGAACCGGCGGCAGAGCCTGTGGAGCAACCCGCTGAGCAGCCGGCCGAGCCGCAAACCGGCGCTGGCCAGGACACCAAAGAGCCTTAAGGCCAAATTATTCAGATTGGGTTGGCCGCTCGGGCCCTAGTGCTCGGTCGTGCCGGTGAGTTTTTCCTTGAGTTTGAGCTTTTGCCTCTTGAGAGACATCAAGCGGAGAGAATCGGGGTGAGGTCGCTGGTTTTCCTGTTCGATATCTTTTTCGAGTTGCACATGTTTATTCGTCAGAGTTGCAAGATGCGCATCTAGGTTCATTCCGCGTCACTCCTTCCTGCCCCCCGGGCAAACAGAGTTGCACTGCCGACCTTAAACGGCCCCACCAGTGGACCATATTTTCGTTCCAATGTCACGCCGTCCGGCTCGACCCCTATAATCCCGCCCGCCGGCCCGCCCAGGCGGCCGCACGATCGACGATAAGGTCGGCCGACTCCCTGACCCGCGGCCACAGCCCCGGCGCGTCAACGGTCTCGAAATAGCTTCGAAGATTGGCCTTGGCCGCCGCTTTTGAACCGGCCCCGAGGTCAAAGGCAAAGCCCCAGGCGAGCGCCGCGCTCAAGAGGCTCGCCAGTTCGCGGCGCTCGGCCGCCAGCTCGCTCGATTTGGCCGCTGCATACTTCTCCTCGGCTCTGCGGCCCTTGAGTTTTTTCAGTTGCCGGCGGACCCGGCGTTGGGGTCCGATCACCGCCTGCTGCCAGGGAACGGCCATATCCCGCAGCGCCTCCATCTCCTGTAAGTTGACCTGTTTGCCGCCCAGGCCCAACCAGACCAGGAACAGAACCATCACCACATCGGCCCCAAACTCATCCTGGAGTTTCAATGAAACCTTTTCAGTCCCGGAAGCCGCGTATACACCGGTTACAAAGGCCCATAATTCGGTATCGTCCTGGTGCATGATGTGCCGCAACTCCTTACGCCAAGTGGTGAATTCAGCATCAATATGGTATAATCGCCGCGAATCTCCAATCATAAGAGTAAGTGGTCGTTTCGCGTGGAAGATAGCGATATTCAGGACATTCTGATCGGCTTGAAGCAGGAACATCGTGATCTTGACGATGCGATACGGGCTCTGTCCGGGACCAGCGCCGCCGATCAGCTGCAATTGCAGCGCCTGAAGAAAAAGAAGCTGTTTCTTAAGGACGAGATCAGCCGTATCAAGGACCGGCTGCTGCCCGATATAATCGCCTGAGGTTCGCGGTATCGGCGCGCGAAGCGCGTGGCCCTTGCGCCCGGCGTGCGGGGCCCTATAATCGCCGTTTTTTCGGGCGCCCGGGGGGCCGCTTGAAAACGCCACCAGGGAGGTATCATGTCCGAGACGGCGCGGGTTGCCATCCTTATGGGTTCACAGTCGGACTGGTCGGTCATGAAGCGGGCGGCCGACGTGCTCGGCGAATTGGGCATCGCCTGCAACAGCAAGATCATCTCGGCCCACCGCAAGCCCGGGCGGCTGGCGGATTTCATCGATGAGGCCCATGGGGCCGGGGTCGAGGTGTTCATCGCCGGGGCCGGCATGGCGGCCCATCTGCCGGGCGTCGTGGCCTCGCAGACCAACCGTCCGGTATTGGGGGTGCCGATCGAATCGGGCAGCCTCAAGGGTATGGACGCGCTTTTATCGATCGTCCAGATGCCGCCGGGCGTGCCCGTGGGCTCGCTCGGCCTGGGCGCGGCGGGGGCCAAAAACGCCGGCTTGCTGGCCGCCCAGATCCTCGCCCTTGCCGACCCGGAGCTGGCCGAACGGCTGGCCAAATGGCGCGCCGACGCCGCCGCCGCCCTGCCCGAAGACCCCGAGGACGAATAATCTCCAGATCGGGATTTATTCCCCGTAGCGCAGGCGGCCCAATTCGCGGGCCAGGTTGGGCATTTTCTCGGCTGCTTTGCGCAGCCGGGCCTTTAATTTCTCGAATTGCATGACGTTCTCGATCCGCCGGTCGAGAAAGCCCCAGGTGTCGGCGGCCGCTACCGATTCGTCATTCAGCCAATAAAGCAGCGTGCTCGAATAGACGGCCGAGAGGATGGCCCGCTTGGAATAGTGATTGTAGTCGGTGGCCGTATCGCCGGCCCAGCGCCAGATCAGATCCGAGGTCCGCCACAGGCTGCACAGCGACAGATCGGCGTTAAACGGCAAGGCCAGATAGGCCACCGTGCGCTCGACCAGCGGCCGCTGGTCCTGGTGCAGCTCGAGCCGGGTCTTGACGGCGCAGGCGATGCGCTGGCGGATGGACAGGGATTCGGGATCAATCCCTTCAAGCGCCGCCATCATTTGCCGATCCACTCTCTTGAGATAGGCTTCGACGATCTCCCGGATGCCGTCCGGAAAGGCCAGCCGGGCGATTCCCGGATCGAGATTCAAGTCCTTGAGCGCCTCGGCCAGTGATTTCCCGGACCAGCCGTCGAACGGCACATGGACCATAACCGCGTCCAGGATATCGTGACGCCATTCGTCCGGCGTCCGATCGGCCGGTTTTTGCGTCTTTTTGCGTGCTTTGGCCATGGGGTTTCCCGGTTGCCGCTTCTTCAGCCATGAAGCCGAAGGGTCTAGGATTGCGCCATTTGGCGGCCAATTTCCACGAAAAAAGACCTTCACAAGCGAATTCGCATCTGGTATGAAACCGCGACCGGTAGCAGGGGCCCCCGTTTTGGGGCTCTTTTTTGGCCAGCCGGAAGAAGGAGTCGGTGATTGATACAGGTTGTTGTGCGCGATAACAACGTCGACCAGGCGCTACGGGCTTTAAAGAAAAAGCTGCAGCGCGAAGGCGTTTACCGCGAGATGAAAATGCGCCGCTTTTATGAAAAACCGTCCGAGCGCCGGGCCCGCGAACTCGCCGCCGCCATCCGCCGGGCCCGCAAGCTGGAGCGCAAACGCCTGGAACGCGACGGCGCCCTGCCGCGCAAATAAGATCTGCTTTGACGATGATGCAAAGCCGCCCGTGATCGGGCGGCTTTTTTAGTGGGCAATGCCCGAAGGAGGGATCACATGAGCTGGATCGCAACCATCGAGCCGCCAGCGGCCGAGGGCCGTCTCAAGAAGACCTACGACCGCGTCAGGGGTCCGGACGGCCAGATCGACAATATCCTCACAGCCCATTCCTTGAGGCCGCATACCCTCGAGGGGCACATGGCGCTTTACAAATCCGTGCTCCATCATGCGGGCAACAAGATCTCGCGGCGGCTGCTGGAGGCCATCGGTGTCTATGTCAGTTATCTGAACGGCTGCGCCTATTGCGTCGAGCATCACTACGCGGGGCTGTGCCGGCTGCTGGACGACCCGGAGCGCGGCCCGGCCATCCGCCGGTCGCTGGAAGACGAGCGGCCCGGCCGGGCCTTTTCCGGCCCGGCCCTGGCGGCGCTCGAATATGCCGGCCAGCTGACCCGCGACCCAGACCGCATCGAGGAAGCCGACATCGCGGCCCTGCGCCAAGCCGGCTTTTCCGACGGCGAGATTCTCGAGATCAACCAGGTCACGGCCTATTTCGCCTATGCCAACCGGATGGTCCTGGGCCTCGGCATCGGTCTCGACGGAGAAGCGCTCGGCCATTCCCCCAGCCAGCAATCGGACAGCGACGACTGGTCGCACCGCTAGCGCTGGGCCCATCGATTCCGGCCGCGAGAAATCTAGTTTGATGTTCCGAGTGGCTATCCAAATTCAAGCAGTAGAAGCAAGTAGAAAATCGTATGGACGGGAAGACTAAGGACAACGATCAGCCACAGATGCCACCTTCTCAAACTGAAACGCCCAAACAGCAGGATCGATTTGCGATCGCGCAGTTTTTCCATGATCTCCAAGAGCTCCCAAGGCTCTGGATGCCGGTCCATAGCTGTGAGGCGAGCCGGTTTGCGGCGCCTGAAGCGGGCCGCGATCGCGAAGCCGATGCACAGGAGCCCAATGGCCCAGATGACGGCGCTCAGGGAAAAGGCGGCCTCTAAAGCGCCGCCGGGCACCGCAAAGTAGGTTATGAGCGCCAGCAAGATGATGCCGGAAATTACCATCCAGTCAAATCGCGATTCCCTCTGGTATTCCAGAACCAGGTCCCTGACGTCTTTTGGCAGGGTGTGCCAGACCTGCTCGGCCAGCGGGTTCTTGCCACCGGACTCGACATACCTCTTGGCCGTGGTAGTGGTCTCCGCGTCAGGCGTCTGCTGGTGGCGCTTTGGTGATTTCTCGACGATACGGGAGGGTGGCACCCGCGGCTTTGGCGTGCCTCGGCTGGCCCTCTTTAAGGGCTGCGATATGGGCTCCGGTTTCGGTTTGACCTTTTCTTGCTTTTTGGCCCGGTTGGGAAAGATCCCGATGTGGTTCAGATTGCCGTGACGCTGATCCGGCAGATGCAGCTCCGGGCGCACGTACTCGTCGCCGAACTTTTCACGCATCACCTCGGGCAGGCAAAGCGCCAGATCATCAAGCGTCAGCAGAGGTCCGCCTTCCTGGTATCCCCGGGACAGGAAATCCAGAAGACCATCGGTGAACATGGTCATACTGCCGCCTTCGGGAATCATGGCCGGATCGCGGGCGCTTGCGGCGCAAAATAGCGCAGTTCCCGATTTTGGAAAAGCGTTCTTGGTTTTCTGAAGAGCCACATGAACCTCGTCGCCCTGGAACTGCTTGCTGGCCGCGCCAGCGAAACAGCGGTCGAGGAAAATATATCTGCGGGCCCGGCTGGCGCCCAATTTGATTGCCTTGGCCAGGGAATAAATCCGGATGCTGCTTTGTCCGGGTGAAATCTCGTTGGTTTTTTGGATCGACAGAAAATAATCGTTCTGGTTCCCCTCAAAGGCACCGTGTCCGACATAATAAACGATAATGTCCGAGAGCCTCCGCTTCTGCAATTTTAGACGTCGATCGGCATCGGAGAAATGTCCGGCGATCTTTTTGAGTTGGTCTGGGGCCGAACGATCATCGTTAAACAGATTGAGGCAGCGGCTCGGCGGCAGTTTCAACTCCGAGCCCAGATAATCGAGAATACCGTCGGCAGAGTTTCGGAACGCATCCGAATCCTGAAAGTCCTCGCTTTCAAACCGGCTGGCCCCCAAAACCACCGCGGCGGCGGTTGCCGGGTCAAAGTCTCGTGATAGCATCTTCAACTCCATCGAACGTCGGTGTCTGAGATCTATTTTTTCAGCAACATCTCTGCGATCTCGCGGGCGTCGCCCGGCGATATATTCCGAAAACTGAAGCGGCCGTGTTCGGTTTCAAACTCGACCGACGATTTCAGATCCGGCCGGGCCAGGAAATAGGCCGCGATCCCCTTGACGACCTCGATAATCGCCGGCGCCGAGAGAATGATTGCCAAAGTCGCGCCCATATCCATGGTCCGGGGATCATCTTTTTGACGCACCACCGAAACATCATCGGCCGCTTCCTCCATGATCTCCTTCAGAGCCGAGGCGACAACGTTTGCCTCGGCCAATTCCAAATCTGGAAGCCGGAGTTTGAATTCTGTCTGCTCCATTGGCTAAACCCCTAAGTCGGCCAGGCGCCGTACGAGCGGTATGATGTTAGCACTTTTTACGGGTTATATGAATAGATATGACTCCATAGATAGGACTCCCCGAATTTGTCCCACTTACCGCTTATGGAAGCGATCTTGCAAATTAGGATGGCATAGGGCTAAGCTCTGCGGCGGTGTTAAGGGTTTGCTAACGACTTGGGGTTAAGGAGGGGCTATGAAACCGATCGCAATAACGGCCATCATATTGGCTATCTTCGGTGACCTCAGCCCCGGATCCGGGCACCTGCTTGCCATCGTCTCGAGCATCCTCGCGGCGTTCAGTTTTCCTGGCGCGCCGATCCTCTCGACGATCGCGGTTGGATACAATATCCTGGCCGTTTCGGTGCCCACGCCGCAGTTTATTTTTGTCGATTTGGCGGACCTGGGCAACGCCATCGACCAGACGGTCGATATCGACCCAATTCCGTGGCAGGTGGGCATTCATTTCCTGATTCTGGTGCTTGGAATCTTGCGCTTCTGGGACGCCCAGGACCAGGTACGCGGCTGAACCGGGCCGCGGTCCGCAGCAGGACCGGAGTTTTCCGAAGTATTGCGAGCGGCTTTTGCGGTGCGAACGATGAAACTCGTCGCCTTGATGGCTTTTATTCTGGCCGGCCTCGGTGATTTTGTCCCCGAAACCGGCCCCGTGGTGGGGCTTGTGGCCGGCGGCCTGGCAGTGTGGGCGATGCCCGGCGCCCTGTGGCTGAGTTTTTCGACCCTGGTCTATAATCTTCTGGTCACCGCCTTTCCCTCGCCCGGCTTTATCTTTGGGGATCTGCTGGCCGAAAGAACGCCGATGGCCGAGGGGATGGCCGAGGCGATTGCAGAGGCCGGGGCCGAGGTCGCGATCGAGACCAATTACTGGCTGTTGGCCAGCCATGCGGGCCTGCTGCTTTACGCCCTCAAACGCCATACGGATCGTGTGGTCGGGCCGCCCGTGTGAGCGGACCCGGTGGCCAAAGAGCCGGCCCAAGGGCGCGCCGCAGGCCAGCCCCCTACGACGGAGTGGGATGATGAAATTCGTCGCTGTTTTTGCCGCCGTCCTGGCCGGTTATGCGGACTTCGATCCGCAGCTGGCGATCTATTTTGCGGTCGTCTCGAGCTTGCTTGCGGCCTGGACCTTTCCCGACGCCGTGCTGATCGCCTTCGGGGTGATTCTCTATAACTTTCTGGCCGCCCTGTTCCCCTCGGAGCAGTTTCTGATCTTCGATATTTTTGGCCAGGGCTTCGCGTTTGAAGACGGGCCGGAGATCAATTTCTGGATCATCGGCTTTCACGTCTTCGCCCTCATCCTGGGCTTCGCCCGCCTCGGCGCCCGGGGGCGCTAGGGCGCCCAAAGCGACCTCAAAGGACGACCAAATGCCTCACACGTAGGCCACCTGACGGGCCTACCAATAATCGATAATCCGGCTAATTTTTCCGTCTTTGACCTCAAAGACGATCAACTGCCGGACCGATCGCGGCAACCACTCTTCACCGTCGCGGACCTTGAATTTACGGTTCAGGGAAATGGCCACGGTGCCGGCGCTGACGAGGTAATCGATGACCTGGTAACGGCCGTCGTCGGTGGCCCCTAAAAAAGCGCTCAGGCCGTCGCGAAAAGCATCGGCGCCGGTAATTGTAATCCCCACCCGCGGGTGCTCGTAAACCATATCGGCCGCCACCAGGGCGATGAGCCTGTCGACGTCCGATGGGCTGGCTTCGGCCTGCAGCGTCGCCTCACGGGCCCGCAGATAAGCCTCGACAACGCACGGCGCCCCAAGCGCCTGCTCCTCATCAGCCAACGCCATGCCAATCGGCAAAGTAGATAAACCAGCCCCGATCAGTAATATCTTAAGTAATTTCATCGCCTGTTCTCCTGTCGTGAGATTAATCCAGCGTTTTGATGATCGCTTCGGTCATCTTCTTGGCGTCGCCGAACAGCATCATCACATTGTCGCGGTAGAATAATTCATTATCCACCCCGGCGTAACCGGGCGACAACGAGCGCTTGACGAACAGGATCGTCTTGGCCCGCTCCACATCGAGGATCGGCATGCCGTAGATCGGGCTATCGGGGTCGGTCTTGGCGACCGGATTTGTGACATCGTTGGCGCCGATCACAAAGGCCACGTCGGCGGTCGAAAAGGCGTTGTTGATGTCATCCAACTCGAACACCTCGTCATAGGGCACATTGGCTTCGGCCAGCAGCACGTTCATATGGCCGGGCATGCGGCCGGCCACCGGATGGATGGCGTATTTGACGCTGACCCCGGCCGATTTCAATCTATCGGCCAGCTCGCGCACCGCGTGCTGGGCCTGGGCCACGGCCATGCCGTAGCCCGGCACGACGATCACCGAGCCGGCGTTTTTCAAGATAAAGGCGGCGTCGTCGGCCGAGCCTTTTTTGTGCGGCCGCTCTGGGCGCTGGCCTGTGGGCCCGCCGCCGCCGTCGCCCCCGAAGCCGCCGGCGATGACCGAGATAAACGAGCGGTTCATGCCCTTGCACATGATGTACGACAGGATCGCCCCCGACGAGCCGACCAGAGCCCCGGTGACGATCAGGGCCGAGTTCTGCAGCGTAAAGCCGATGCCGGCCGCGGCCCAGCCCGAATAGGAATTCAGCATCGAGATGACCACCGGCATGTCGGCGCCGCCGATCGGGATGATCAACAAAAAGCCGATCACGAAGCTGGCCGCGATCAGCCACCACAACAGATTGCCGCCGCCCGCTGCGGCGCCCTCGGAGAGCCCGAAGGCGACGATCAGCCCGATGATGGCGATGGCCAGCGCCAGGTTGATCGGATGCCGGGCCGGCAGCAGGATCGGCGTGCCCGACATCAGGCCCTGCAGCTTTAAAAAAGCGATCACCGAGCCCGAGAAGGTGATGGCGCCGATGGCCGCGCCGAGGCTCATTTCGATGCGGCTGGCGAGAAATATCCGGCCCAGCCCATCGGTGATGCCGAAGGCCGACGGATTAAGCAAGGCCGCCGCCGCCACCAGCACCGCGGCCATGCCGACCAGCGAATGAAAGCCGGCCACCAGCTGGGGCATCGCGGTCATGGCGATCCGCCGGGCGATCACATAGCCGATGCCGCCGCCGAGGGCCACGGCGCCGATGATCCAGCCGTAGGTGACGATCTGCGGCGAAAGCACGGTCGCGGCAATCGCAATCACCATGCCCAGAATGCCCAGAAGATTGCCCTTGCGGCTGCTCTCCGGGCTCGACAGGCCGCGCAGCGCGAAGATGAACAGGACGGCCGAAATCAGATAGGCGATGGCCGTGGCGTTGGCCTGAAATGCGCTCATCCCGGCCCCCTATTTCTTCTTCTTGTACATCGAAAGCATGCGCTGGGTGACCGCGAAGCCGCCGAATATATTCACCGAAGCCAGCGCGATGGCCACCAGTCCCAGGGTTTTGGCCAGGCCGCCGGCCGCCGCCCCGGCGGCCAGCAGGGCGCCGACGATGATGACGCTGGAGATGGCGTTGGTGACCGACATCAGCGGTGTGTGCAAGGCCGGGGTGACCGACCAGACCACGAAGTAGCCGATAAAGATGGCCAGCACGAAGATCGATAGCTGCTGCACAAAGGGGTCGGCCGTGGCCTTGGCCCCGAACTCGGTGATCGCCAGCAAGGTGTCCATGTCTATTTCTCCTTTAGCGAGGGGTGCACCACCGCGCCGCCGCGGGTGGCCAGCGTCCCGGCCACGATCTCGTCCTGGTAGTCGATCGCCAGGCGGCCCGGATTTTCCCGGTCGGCCAGCAGTTCGACGAAATTCAACAGATTGCGGGCGTATAAAGCGCTGGTATCGGCGGCCAGCCGGGCCGGCACATTGAGGTGCCCGATGATCTTGACGAGCCCCGCCTCGACCACCTCGCCGGCTCTCGAGGCGCTGACGTTGCCGCCCTGCTCGACCGCCAGATCGACGATCACCGAGCCGGGCTTCATCGATGCGATCATCTTATCGCTGATCAGAACCGGGGCCGGGCGGCCCGGGATCAGGGCGGTGGTGATCACGATGTCCTGCTTGGTGATATGCGCCGCTATCAGTTCGGCTTGCCGGCGTTTGTACTCATCGCTCATTTCCTTGGCGTAGCCGCCGGCCGTCTCGGCCTCTTGCGTCTCGTCCGATTCGACCATCACGAAACTGGCGCCCAGGCTTTCGACCTGCTCCTTGGCCACCGGCCGCACGTCGGTGGCCGAGACGATGGCCCCCAGGCGCCGGGCCGTGGCGATGGCCTGCAGGCCGGCCACCCCGGCCCCCATGACAAAAACCCTGGCCGGAGCGACGGTGCCGGCGGCGGTCATCATCATCGGAAAGACGCGGCCGTATTCCGCCGCCGCATCGAGCACCGCCTTGTAGCCGGCCAGGTTGGATTGCGAGGACAGGACGTCCATCGACTGGGCCCGGGTGATGCGCGGCATCAACTCCATGGCATAGGCCTCCACTCCCGCCGCGGCCAAGGCTGCGATGCCCTCGCGGTCGCCGAAGGGATTGAGGATCGAGATCAGGATGGCGCCCTTATCGAACAGTGCCAGTTCGTCGATGGCCCCCTCGCCGCCCCTTAAGGGCGACTGGACTTTAAGCACCATGCCGGCCCCCGAAAGCGCCGCCTTGGCCTCGCCGGCGATCGTCGCGCCGGCCGCCTTGAACCCCTGGTCGGTCAGGCTGGCGCCGCTGCCGGCGCCTTTTTCGATGCTCACCTCGAAGCCAAACCCGATAAGTTTTTTGACCGTATCCGGGGTCGCCGCCACGCGCGCCTCGTGGGGCTGTCGTTCCTTCAGGACGGCGATTTTGATGGCCACGATCGTCGATCCTCGTTGGCTTCTAGAAAAAGATCACCGCCAGGGCGGCCAGCGTCAGGAAAGTTCCGGCGATCAGCCAAAACACAAGCCGCGTGAAAACGGCGTATTGATGGTGCTTGGATTGGACGAATTCGTCGTTTTCGGGCATCCCGCTCCCCTGGTGCCTGTGACCGGCCCGGTCGATTCCGGAGCCGACCTTAGCGCCCCCGGCCCGAGGGTGCAACAGCCGCGATGTGCCGTATCGAGGTGCCATATTAATGTCATTCGGCGCTTGACCGGCCCCGGGGGTGATCGGCCATAGTCGGGCCGGAAATTGGCGACGGTGCACAGGGTATGATTGGTCTTTTTGATTCGGGAACCGGGGGCCTGACGATCCTCGATGCGGTGCAAAAGGCATTGCCCGGCGAGCCGCTCATCTATCTCGGCGATCACGCCCGGGCGCCGTACGGTAGTATGAGCAATCCCGAGATTTTGGCGGCTACCCGGAGCGGCGTCTCGCGCCTGTTTGCCGACGGTTGCGGGCTGGTGATCCTGGCCTGCAACACCGCTTCAGCCGTGGCTTTGCGCAGCCTGCAGGAAAACTGGCTGCCCACCGCCTACCCCGAGCGCCGGATCCTCGGTATTCTGGTGCCGATGGTCGAAGCCCTGACCGGGCTCGAATGGGACCGGGAAAATCCGGGGCTTTCGAACCAGCCTGGGCAGACGGTAGCGGTCTTTGCCACCCGATGCACCACGCGAAGCCGGGCCTATGTGGAGGAGATCGAAAAGCGCGCGCCCTGGTTTCGTATCGTCCAGCAAGCCTGTCCGGGACTGGTCAGGCTAATCGAGGCTGGAGCCGCAGGCCAGGATATCCAGACCCTTGTCGATCGCTATGTGGGTGAAGTGATGACCCGCGAAGCGCTCCAAGCCTTCGACGGCGTCATCCTCGGCTGCACCCACTACCCGCTGATCGAGGATCGCTTCCGGGCCGCCCTGCCGGCCGGCACGACGATCGTCTCGCAGCCGCGCATCGTCGTCGCCTCGCTTGAAAACTATCTCCCACGCCACCCGGAGTTTCGCACCCACCAAGGCAGCGCCGCCGCAGGCGCCGCTGCCCAAGTGCGGCTTTTAACCACTGGCCATCCCCCCGCCGTCTCGGCCCTGGCCGGCCGCTTCCTCGGCCGCCAGATCGAATTCGAGAAGGCCTAATCAGGGTCTTTGTTTTTGGCCACGCTGTCGGCCATGCGCTGCAGCTGGTCTTCCGTCGCCGGGCTCTGGAAGCGGGCCTTGAAGTCGGCGTAGGGCATGCCGTAGACCGCCTGGCGGGCCTGGTCCTTCGACAGTTCGAGCCCCTGGGCCTCGGCGGCCTCCTGGTACCAGTTGGACAGACAGTTGCGGCAAAAACCGCTATAGCCCATCAGATCGATGTTCTGGACATCGGTGCGGTGCTGGAAATGGGCCACCAGGCGCCGGAACACCGCCGCTTCAATCTCGCGCCGGCCAGCCTCATCGATCAAAGTCGTGGTCTGCATCGGCTTCTCCTTCAAGGGCCGGTCGCGGCGCTGACCGCGCCGTCGAGATGCCGCAAGGCGTCGGCCAGAAGATCGGTCCATTTGGCGATGCCCTCGGCATCGGCGATCTGGTCGTTGCGCACTTCGATCTGGGCGTGCGGCAATTTGTTGACGGCGCCGTGGCGGGCCATGGTGTAAAAGACGCTGCCCGGCGGCTGGCCGGAATAGGGTTCGTTTTGGCCTACGTTGAGGCCGCGGCCCTTGAAAAACTCGACCAGCGGTACGGCCAGCTTGTCGTCGTGGCCCCACATAACGCCGACCTCCCAGGGTCTCGGTTCCTCGCCCCGCATCTGCGGCGTAAAGCTGTGCAGGCCGATCAGCATCGGCTCGACGCCGCGCCTCAGCGCCTCGATAATCAGGCGCCCGCAAGCGTCGTGAAACGGCTGGTGATAGCGTTCGAAGCGCTGGCGGCGCAGCTCGAAAGGCAGCCCCATATTACCGGGGATCAGGATGCCGTCTGAATATTCGGGGACGGCCAGCGCATCCGAGGGATCGCGGTTGGTATCGACCACCAGCCGCGAGACCGCCGCCAACACGGTCGGCAGGGTCAGGCGCTTGGCCAGCCCGTGGGCCAGCGTCGCCGCCCCGATATCCCAGCCGATATGCTCGGCCAGGGCATCCTGCCGCAGCCCCAGGGCATCGAATTCCTCGGGCACGTGGTTGCTCGCGTGATCGATAAACAGGAGTAAGCGCGACGCCGCATCGGGATTGAGAACGGTTGGCTCCGGCATCGCAAAATCCTCAATATCGCCCATTTCCGCCGCCGCGGCGCGCCAGAAACCACTGGACGGACCGCTTGGAATCAGCGCACCATAGACCATATCCGAAGGGGAAAACAGAGGGCAGCGCCCTCGAAAGCGGGACAGAAAATCGTGGCCAGCTGCGACCTCAGAAAAACCCGCATCATTGCCACTCTCGGCCCGGCGAGCCGTGAGCCCGAGATTATCCAAGCCATGCACGAGGCCGGAGCCGACGTATTTCGGATCAATATGAGCCACGGCGACCGGCAGGCGCAGACCCAGTTGATCCGCAATGTCCGCAAGGTCGAGGAGGCTGTGGACCGGCCGATCGCCATTATGGCCGATCTGCAGGGGCCGAAGATTCGCCTCGGAAAGTTTAAGGGCGGCTCGGCCGAGCTGCAGGACGGCGCGGCGTTTACGCTCGATTCTTCGGACAAGCCGGGCAGCGCCAAGCGGGTCAATTTGCCCCATGTCGAGGTGTTCAAGGCGCTAAAGGTCGGCGACCAGGTGCTTCTGGATGACGGCCGGCTGCATCTCGAAGTGGAAAAAGCGGGCCCCGAGAAGGCCGAATGCCGGATAACGCTGGGCGGCACTTTAAGCGACCACAAGGGTGTCAACGTACCGGGGGTGTTTCTGCCGCTGGCGGCGCTGACCGAAAAGGACCGCCGGGATCTCGATTTTGCCCTCTCCGAGGGGGTCGATTGGGTGGCCCTGTCGTTCGTGCAGCGGCCGGCCGATGTGGCCGAGGCGCGTAAACTTATCCAGGGCCGGGCCGGGGTGTTGGCCAAGATCGAAAAACCCTCGGCCCTGGCCCATCTGGATCAGATCCTCGAGATGGCTGACGCAGCGATGGTGGCGCGCGGCGATCTCGGGGTCGAGATGAATGTTGAAGACGTGCCCAGCATCCAGCGCGAAATCATCAAGAAAGCACGCCAGCTCGGCAAGCCGGTAGTGGTGGCCACGCAAATGCTCGAGACTATGGTCACCTCGCAGGTGCCGACCCGGGCCGAGGTTTCGGACGTCGCCAACGCGGTATACCAGGGCGCCGACGCGGTGATGCTGTCGGCCGAAACGGCGATCGGCAAACATCCCGTGGAGACCGTCAGGGTGATGGACAAGGTGGCCCGGCAGGCCGAACGGGACCCCTATTATCTGGCCGACGAGCCGGCCGCGGCGGCCTTACTCTCGGGCACCGCCGAGGACGCCATAACGGCCGCCGCGCGGCTGGTGACCGGCAACATCAAGGCGGCGGCGATCGTCACCTTCACGACCAGCGGCTCGACCGCGCTGAGGGCGGCCCGCGAGCGGCCCGAGGCGCCGGTCCTGGCCCTGACCCCCAATCTCGACGTGGCCCGCAAGCTGTGCCTGGTGTGGGGGCTGCAGACGCTCAAGACCGAAGACGTCACTTCGTTCGAGGAGATGATCGGCAAGGCTCGGCGCATGGCCCTGAAGCAGGGTCTGGCCGGCCCCGGCGAGCGGATAGTGATTACCGCCGGCGTGCCCTTCGGCACCCCCGGCTCGACCAACGCCCTGCACATCGCCTGGATTACCGGCGATGAATTGCGCAAAGACAAATTATGAGGATCAGCCCTGGCGGGCCTTGAAGCGGCGATTCGTCTTGTTGATGACGTAGGTGCGACCCTTACGGCGAATCACGCGACAGTCGCGATGCCGTCCTTTCAGGGATTTCAAAGAGTTCCGTACCTTCATCGGGCCAGCCTTCTCAAAGTCGCCAGCCGCCCGCAGGGGGCGGTTCGGCGCCGGAACATAGGGCATCACGGCGCTGATTGTCAACACGGCAGGTAAAGGCATCCGAAAGCTTGGACATCAATGCAGAAGGCGGCCCCCGGCCGTAAGGGTCGCCTTCTCTCCGCCGCTAGGAAGTGGCGGTCATCATCTCACTTGCAGCCGAGGCTGTGTGAGCCAAAAAGCCCATATGTGATGAGCGGACGAATGATAACACATTCCCGGCCCGGCGTCACTTGGCGAATGGCGAAATACGGCGGGGACCGGGCCGGTTTCTGCGCAGTCTTTCGTAGACTTTGAGCGGCGGCTCTGCCAGATTTCGCCGGGCGTCCGGGCAGCAGAGGGGATTGCTTTTCAATGCAGGAGCTATCGGAAGTCAAAGCCGGCAACGACTGGCACCGGCCCGGCTACGCCTGGTACGTGGTGGTCATCCTGACCCTCGCCTATACGCTCTCGTTCATCGACCGGCAGATCATTTCGTTGCTGGTTGGTCCGATCAAGGAAGATCTCGGCCTTTCTGATTTTGAGATCAGCCTGCTGCAGGGGCTCGCCTTTGCCTCTTTTTACACGCTGTTGGGTCTGCCGATCGGCCGCCTGGTGGACCGCTATAACCGCCGCACGATCATCTCGGTCGGCATATTCCTGTGGAGCCTGATGACCGTAACCTGCGGCCTGGCACGCACATACGCGCAGCTGTTTGCGGCCCGCATTGGGGTCGGGGTCGGCGAAGCGACCCTGTCGCCGGCCGCCTATTCGATGATCGCCGACTATTTTCCCAAGGAAAAGCACGCCCGCGCCTTGAGCTTCTATTTCGCCGGGGTCTATCTCGGCACCGGGCTGGCCTTTATTCTCGGCGGCGCGGTGATCGCCCTGGTGGCCGAGGCCGGCGAGGTGGTACTGCCGCTCTTGGGCCAGATCAAGGCCTGGCAGGTGACCTTCATCGCGGTCGGCCTGCCCGGGCTATTGTTCGTCCTGGTCATGCTTACGGTCCGCGAGCCGAAACGACGCGGCCTGATGCGCCGGGCGGGCGGCCAAGGCGCGGCCGAGATCACCTTAAGACAGGCCCTGGGCTTTATCGGCCGCCGCTGGAGGCTCTATCTGCCCCTGTTTCTGGGCTTCGCTTTTCATGCGCTGGTGGGCTACGCTTCGGCCTCGTGGACGCCCGAGTTTTTCATCCGCACCTTCGATATGGCGCGCACCGACGTGGCCTATGTGTTCGGTCTTTTGGTGCTTGTTTTCGCGACCTCCGGACTTTTGGCCGGCGGTTGGCTGGCCGACTGGCTGGAGGCGCGCGGCAACGCCGGCGCCAAGATCAAGGTGGCGATCGGCGGCAATCTGATGATGTTTCTGCCGGCCTTGCTGTTTCCGCTGATGCCGAACCCGACCATGGCTTTTTCGCTCCTCGCCGCCGCTTTGTTCTTTAGCGGCGTGCCTTACGGGGTCGGCGCGGCGGCCCTTCAGGCGATCACGCCCAATCAGATGCGCGGCCTGGTGACCGCCTCGTATCTGTTCGTGATCAACCTCATCGGCCTCGGCCTTGGGCCGTCGGTAGTGGCTGTATTTACTGATTTTGTGTTTGCCGACGAAGCGCGCCTCGGCTGGTCGATCGCCGCCACCACGGCCCTGGCCATCCCGCTGGCCACCGGATTCCTGTGGCTCTGCCTCAAGCCCTACCTGCGGGCCCGCAAGGCGGCCGAAGCCTGGCAGGATCAGCCGAATAGCACTTGAGGTGCATTTGCCGGCGATCTGCGTTAAGCTTGGGCCGCAAGGGGCAGACTAAGGAACAGATCATGCGACCAAGCCGCTTCGCAAGCCTTTCCCTCGCCGCGCTTGTGCTGCTGCTGGCCGGCTGCACCAGAAGTTTTGAGGCCGAGGTGACGCGTTTTCACCAGATCACACGGGTCGGTGGTCAGAGCGCCACCGTGGTGGCGGCCGATCCACGGCTTGAAGGGCTCGAGTTTGCTTCCTTTGCCGATATCGTGGGCCGCCACCTGGAGCGCTACGGCTACAGTGCGGCCGGCCAGGCGACCCCGGATCTGCGGGTGGTGATGGGCTATGGCCTGGCCGAGATCGGCTCCGAGCGCAGCGGCCCGATAGTCGGGATTGGTGTGGGTCATTATGGCCGCCACGTCGGGGTCAGCTATTCGGGCCTGTTTAATGTCGGCGGCGGCCGCCGCACTTATTATTCCTACCGGCTCGATCTGGTGATCGAGGATGCGGCGACCGGCCAGCGGATTTTCGAAGGCCGCAGCGTCACCAGCGGTCAGGGGGGCGATATGGGCGCCGTGATGCCCTATCTGGTGGCCGCCCTGTTCGAGAATTTCCCCGGCAACTCGGGTGAGACCATACGTGTCGAATTGCCGGTCGACTAACTTTGATCTAAAGTCTTGGTCCGTTCGGACCCAATTAAGAGCAGAGCGAAAATCAGGGGCATAAATATGCGAATTTCAAGCGGCTTCGATGCCGGGAACATCATCGTCAAATCGATCGATTCGGCAGACGCTATCGAGTTGGAAATCAGGATCGATAATGAATCGCACTTTTACCAATGGTTTCATTTCCGGCTGACCGGCGCCAAGGGCGTGGGGTGCACCATGCGGATCACCAACGCCGGCGACAGTGCCTACGTGGCGGGCTGGGAAAATTACCGCGCCGTGGCCTCTTATGACCGCGGCGAATGGTTTCGCGTCGATACCGAGTATAAGGACGGCGTGCTGACCATCAGCCACGCGCCCGAAGAGGACGCCGTCTACTACGCCTATTTCGCCCCCTATTCGATGGAGCGCCACGCCGATCTCCTGGCCGAGGCGATGACCTCGCCGCTGGTCACCTTGACGGCGCTCGGCCAGACCCTCGACGGCCAGGACATGGACCTTCTGGAGATTGCCGACGGCCAGGGCGAGCGCCTGTCGATCTGGTTCATCGCCCGCCAGCATCCCGGCGAATCTATGGCCGAGTGGTGGATGGAGGGCTTTTTGGAGCGGCTTCTGGACCAGGACGACCCGGTAGCCAAGGCGCTGCTCGAGCGCTGCCGCTTTTATGTGGTGCCCAATATGAACCCCGATGGCTCGCGGCGCGGCCATCTGCGCACCAACGCGGCCGGCAAAAACCTCAACCGCGAATGGAACGATCCGTCGATCGAGGCCAGCCCGGAGGTTTACCTGGTGCGCCAGGCGATGGCCGATAACGGGGTCGATTTTCATATGGACGTGCACGGCGACGAGGCCCTGCCCTACAATTTCATCGCCGGTTTCGAGGGTATCCAGGACGTCTCCGAGCGGCTGTTAAAGCTGTGCGGGGATTTCAAGCAGGCGCTAAAGCGCCACTCGCCCGACTTTCAGACCGAGCACGGCTATCCGCTGGACGAACCGAACAGCGCCGACCTGCGCAAATGCACCGATTACACGGCCCATACGTTTCAGTGCCTGGCCATGACCCTGGAGATGCCGTTCAAGGATAACGCCAATATGCCCGACCCGCGGTACGGCTGGTCGCCGGAGCGCTGCCGTCATCTCGGCCGGGCGGTCCTGGCCAGCCTGGCCGACGTGGTCGAGGATCTGCGCGAATAGGGGCCTCGATCGTGGCCATGAGCGATGATCTGGGGGCCATCGCCGACACCTACACCTACTCGGCCTGAGCGGCGAAAAACGGCGCGGCGGCCCTTAAATACCACGGATATGAGCTGCCGGCGGCGTGGAAGCCCATATGGCCGCCATCGTCGGTCAGGATGGCCGTGATGGCGCCATTTTGGGGCCAGACCTGGTCTCTATAAATCGGCGCCGGGACCCACGGATCGTTGGCCGCATGGACAATAAGCAGCGGCGTCCTGATGCCGGGAATGAATTTTTTGCCCGAGCATTTGGCGTAATAATCGGCGGCGTCGCGAAAGCCGTGCATCGGCGCCACCACGGCCTCGTCATAATCGCGGATACCGGCAATGGCGCCCAGCTGCGCCGGGCGGCCGGCAATCCTCGGGCCCACAAGACGGTGCGTTTGGCGGAGTTTGGCCACCAGATAGCGGCGATAAATCCAGTTGCCCGGCCGATCGATGACGCGCAGCGACCGGCTGAGATCCAAGGGCGCCGAGACCACCAGCCCGGCCCGGATTTGGTCAAGCACCGGGCTGGCCTCACCAAACAGTTTGAGGATGATATTGGCGCCCAGCGAAAAGCCAACCAGGTAAAGCCCCTGCCGTCTGACCTGGCCGGGCAGAGCCCCGATGACATCTTCGATATCAGACGTCAGACCGGCGTGATAATGGGTCTGGCAATATTGGGCCGAAGTGGCCGCGCCGCGCATATTGAGGCGCAGGACCCGGTAGCCGCGTTCGAGAAAGAAGCGGGCCGCAAGTCGCATATAGGTGCTGTCGATCTCGCCGCCAAGTCCGTGAAGCATGACGATTGAGCCCACCGGCCGCGCCGTCGCCGGCTCCTCGAGCCGCCCCGTAAGCTTGCCCAAAGCGGCGGCGCGAAGCGGCAATACGAGATCCTTTCGTTCGAACTCCCGACCCGGGCCGCGCGGCAGCACCAGGTTGTTGCGGGCCGTCTGTAGATGCGCCCCGAGCCAGGGGAAACGGGCCCGGAACGGCGGCAGCAGGCCTTCGTCAAGACCGCTTGAGCGGCACAATAGAGTAAAACCGGTGTCCTGGCTGGTCGCCATTCTCATCGTCATAAAAGGGACCTCAATGGCAAACCGCACCGGCTACCGCGCCGAATCGCAAAAATCGGTTCCGTTTATATCACAAGGCTTGATTTTCGGGAGTTTCCTCCATATGTTGCGCCGCGTCGCCGGCTCGGGCCGGCCGGCAAGCGGCAACAAGGATTTGAGAATGGCAGTACCGAAGAAAAAGGTCTCGCGTTCGCGGCGCGGCATGCGGCGTTCGCACGATACGCTCAAACCGACCCACGTGCAGGAAGACCAGCATACCGGTGAGTTCAAGCGGCGCCATCATATCGACCTCAAGTCCGGCCAATACCGCGGGCGCCAGGTCATCGCGCCCAAGGAAGACCTCTAGGCCGCTTACAAGAAGCGGGCGATCACCTCTTTATAGGACCGGCTGACCTTGAGCTCGGAGCCGTCGCCGAGGACCAGGAAATATTCGCCGTTGGAGTGCGGATGCACTTCGCGCACCCGCTCGAGATTGACAATCGTCGAGCGGTGGACGCGCTGGAACTGGTCCGGGTCGAGCCGCTTTTGCATGTGCTTCATGGTCGCCCTCAGGATATGGGTCTTGTGGCCGATGTGGATGCACATGTAATCGCCGGCCGCGTCGATATAATCGATCTCACCAACCTCGACCCGGGTGATAAAACCGCGGTCCTTGATGCTGATCTGTTTCTCGAAGGCCGAACCCGGCGCCCCGGGGGCTTCTTCCAGGACCGCTTCCAAGATGACCTTGGGCGGATCTTCCATCCCTTCGATCAGTTCCAGAACCCTGGCGTTCTGTTCGACCGCCACCCTTTGGCGGAGCTGTTCCCGGACCTTCTGGACGGCCTGGGCCAGGCGCTCATCATCGACCGGCTTTAGAAGATAATCGAGCGCGTGCGCCTCGAAGGCCTTCAAGGCAAATTCGTCGAAGGCGGTAACAAAGACGATAATCGGCATGTAGGTGCTGATCAGGGCCTTGATGACCGCAAAGCCGTCGAGCCCGGGCATCTGGATATCGAGGAAGATGAGCTCCGGCTTTTCCTCGCGGATCGTGGTTATCGCCTCGCGGCCGTTGCGGCACTGGCCGACGATCTCGATGTCCTTGAAACCCTCGAGCCGCAATTCCAGGCCCCGCAGTGCCAGCGGTTCGTCATCGATAAGAACGGTTCTGATTTTCTTCATGGCCCTGACAACACCTCTTGTTGCGCGCTTGGATTATTGCTCCGCCTCGGCAAATTCACAAGGGATCGAAATGGCAACCTCAAGGCCGCTCGGCTTGACGTTATGCATAATGAACGCGTGATCGTCGCCGTAAATCTGTTGCAGACGGCCGCGGGTATTGGCCAGCCCGACGCCGCTTGAGCTTTGCGATATCTTTTCCACGCCGTCACCGATGCCCGGCCCCTGGTCGCGCACCCGCATGATCAGGCGGCGCTTTTCAAGCTTGGCCGAGATCGTGATGGTGCCGCCGTCCTCGGACGGCGCGATGGCGTATTTAAGCGCATTTTCTATCAGCGGCTGCAACAGCAGGCTCGGGATCATCGCCCGCCTGGCGTTTTCCTCGATCTCCCAGGCGATATTCAGACGGTCCTGGAAACGCACGACTTCGATATCGAGATAAAGCATCAAGGCGTGGATCTCCTGGTCCAGCGTCACCTTCTGGGTCGGCTGGTTGACCAGCGAATAGCGCAGGAACGAGCTCAAGCGCCGCAACATGGTATTGGCGCCTTTTGAATCGTTATCCAGAACCAGGGTCGAAATGGCGTTAAGGGTGTTGAACAGGAAATGCGGATTCAGCTGATAGCGCAGCATTTTGAGCTGCGCCTGGTGCGCCATCGCCGTGGCTTTAAGTGCTTTTTCCTTTTCCTGTTGCAGGACCAGATAATAGTTGATCAGAAAATAAAGCCCGGTCCAGGTCAGCAGTACGTAAAGGTCAATCGCTGCGTTGCCGAAGAATTCGAGGGCGCGGGGATCGTCAAAGGGGTCATAAAAGGTGATGTGGCCGATCGTCTCGATGGTCGAGAAGGCCAGCGACATGAAAGCGCTGGCCGCCAGTCCCACGCTCACAATTACGGTCAGGCTACTGCTGCGAACCGAGCGGTAAATCAGCCGCATGACGAGGGTCAGCACGAAGCCGGCCAGCATGGCCACGATCGAGGGTTTGATGTAGGCGGGCGTCTCGCCGAGGGCCAATCCGTTGAGGGTCCGGATGACGCCGTAGCCGAGCCAGCCGGCGATCTGGAAAATCCAGAAAGCCCGGGCCTTGTCGGCAAACAGTTCTTGTATGCTCTTGCTGGCCATTATCTCTCCCCGGCCATGATTATGGCCCGGCCGACGAGTATGGCCAAGGGGCGGCAAAAAAATCCTTTGCCGGGCCGGCAGAATCCGTTGAATCGACTTTGTGAATTAGGAAGCCTCTCCCTCAATCACTTCCTGGCCTTCTCTCAGGCGTTCGCCGCCGCGCACCACCACCCGGTCGCCAGCCACCACCGAGCCTAAGATTTCGATCAGGCTGCCGCTGGCGATGCCGGTCGAGACAACCACCCGCTCGGCCTTGTTCTCGGCGTTAATCCTGTAAACGTAGGTCGTATTGGCCCGCAGAATCAGCGCATCTCTTGGCACCGCAATGACCTGCCGGGAGGCCGCCGACGGCAGGCTGACCCTGACCGCGCTGCCGATCACCCAGATGCCGGGATCGACTTCGAGGCGAATTTCCATCATCCGCGAGATCTCGTCGCCAACCGGAATGACGGCCCGCAAGGGGGCCTGGATTTGCCGGTTTTGGCCGCTGATCGAGACTTTCATGCCTTCTTTGAGGTGCGGAGCGCTGGAGATCGGGGCCTGGGCGCGGACTTCCAGATGCTGGGTGTCAACCAGCCGCACCAAAAGGGCGCCCGGCGAAGCAAACTCGCCCATTTGCGACAGCCGTTCGACAATGCGGCCGGGGAACGGGGCGCGGACCTGGGTCCGCTCAACATCCTTTTGGGCCCGCTTCAGGGCCGCTTTGCCCTGGATGACGCTTTGTTCGACCATGACGCGCTGCGAGACGGCCTCTTCCAGGCGTCTGACCGGCGTGTTTCCGGTCGCCGCAAGTTCCTCAAGCCGCTTGACGTCCTGGGTCCGGTAAAGAAGATCGGCCTCGAGGCTCTTGACATTGGCTTCGGCCTGGGTCAGCGCGGTCGCGAAGTTGGTTTCCTCGATGCGCGCCAACACATCGCCTTGCTTGACCGCGGTGCCGACCTCGGCCACCCAGACGATACGGCCCGAGATTTCGCTCGAGATGCGCGAATCGTTCTGGCTGATTACGGTGCCCGGGACCTGAATCTCGGGCGACAGTAACTGCAGCGTCACCTCAGCGGTCGAAACACGGGCCGGCGGCGGGCCCTGCTGGGCCATGACCGGCAAGGCGACAAATATCAGGCCGAGGCCGACAATCGCAGCCCCGGTAGGGCGATGCCACGAAGTCATGATTGCACTTTCCATCAATATTATTTCCTTTAATGCTTATTCTGCCGCTTGATGCTGCGTCAAGGCCGCTGTTGGCCGGACCCTGGCGCCCCGCCACCTGCCGAAGCTCAGATCCATGCGCAACAGAGATGGCAACAAAATCAGCGTGAACAGGGTCGAAACGCTCATGCCGCCAACGATGGCCGCGGCCATGCCGCGATAAATTGCGCTGCCCTCACCGGGAATGAGCAGCAGCGGCGCCATGCCGAAAATGCTCGTCAGCGTGCTCATGAAGATCGGTCTCAAACGCAGGCGCAGCGCCGTTCGTACGGCCTGCTCTCGGCTTTCACCTTCGGCCTCGGAGCGGCGCGTCTGGACGACCAGCAGGATGGCGTTGTTGACCACCAGCCCCAGCAGAATGATGAAACCGATCATGGTCAAAAGATCCATCGGCTGGAAGCTGATCTCGTTAAGGATCCGCAGGGCCACCACGCCGCCGACCGTAGCCAGCGGGATCGAGATGACCACCAGCGCCGAATCCTTGGCCGAGCGGAACAGGGCCGCCATAATCAGGAACAAAAGGCCGAGCGCCAACAGGAAATTCAGACCCAGCGTGTTGATGGCCCGCTTCAAGCCGTCGGCGCTACCGCCATAGATGATCGAGCCATCGGGCGGCAGGGCGGCCCGAATTTCCGGCTCGACCTTCTCTTGCAGAATATTCAACGCCTCTTCCAGAGCCATGCCGTCAGGTGGGTTGAACTGCAGGGTGATCGTGCGGCGGCCATCGACCCGGCGCACGGCCACCGGACCGACGCCGCGGGTAATCCGAACCAGCTCGCCTAAAGGCACGATCTCGCCGCTAGGCGTAGCCAACGGAATAGCGGCCAGGGCTTCCGGGTCGGCCCAGCGGTCGGGCTTGAGGATAATATCCATCCGGCCGTCGCCGTCGAAATGTTCGCCCAGCCATAGGCCGTCGCCGAGGGCCCGGACGATGTTGGCAATTTCGGCCCGCGTCCAGCCGACCTCGGCGATCCGGCGGTCATTGGGCGTCAGCCGCAGTTCCGGCGCCGCCACCGTCGGATCCGGCTGCGGATTGACGCTGGCGTTCGGGAAGGTCGCACGGATGGCCTGCAACCCGGCCACCGCCGCTTCCTTCAGTCCTTCCTGGTCGATCGACTGAATGTGAATATCGATGCTCAGATTTCCACCGAAGTTGCCAAAAAGATTGCCCTGGAAGGCGAAGGCCCGGATATCCGGCAAGTCGGCCAGAATCTCATCACGAACGATTCTCTCCAGTTCCTTGACCTTACCCTGGTCTTTGGCCCGCACACCAAGCGCCGCACCGTTGCCGCCCTGGAAACTGAACAGATAATAATTCAGAAGCGCCGGCTCCTTCTCGCCGTCCATATAAGGCTGAAGCCGCGCCACGATGACCTTGGCCACCTCTTCGTCGGCCAGGGCCATGTTCGTGCCGGCCGGGAACTGTATAAAGGCGTCGACCGCATCCCGCTTGACCGGCGGCAGATAATTCAGGGTCGGCATCAGCAACAGGGTCGCCACGACCGGCACCGATAACAGTCCCATGACCCATCCGGCGCGCTTGCGCGGGCTGTCGGTCAGGCCGGCAATCTTGTCGGCCAGTCGGTCCCAGCGGTGGGTATGACTGTCCGTCGACGGCAAATCTTTGATCCAGGCCCGGGCCGCCGTCGGCAGCACGGTCACCGCCACGACCAGCGAGATGGTAACCGCGATGGCAATGGTCAGCGCCAGATCCGAGAACAGTTGCCCCTCGACATCCTTGATGAAGATGACCGGCACGAAGATCGCTACGGTGGTCGCCGTCGAGGCCAGCAGGGCGCCCCAGACCTGTTTGGTGCCTTTCTCGCTGGCCTGATCGCCAGCTAGACCTCGCTCGCGCAGGCGTACGATATTCTCAAGCACCACGATCGCCGCATCCAGGACCATGCCGGTGGCAAAGGCGAGGCCGGCCAGTGAGATAACATTGACGCTGCGGCCGGCCAGATAGAGGACCACGAAGGTGCCCAATAGAGACAACGGAATGGTCATGGCGATGATCAGGGTTGCCTTGGACTGGCGCAGGAACCACCACAGGACGGCCATGGCCAGAACCACGCCGATCAGCAGATTGTTGGTCAAAAGCTTGATCGCCCGTAGGATAAAGACCGACGGGTCGAAGGATTTCTGCAGCTCCAGCCCGATCGCGCCGATCTCGCCCTGGTTCATTTCGGCCACTTTCGATTTGACCCTATCGAGGGTCTCGAGGACGTTGGCGCCATTGGCTTTGAGGATCTGGACGCCGAAAGCCGGATTGCCGTTCTGATAGCCGAACCCGTCGACCCGGCCCGGGCCGATCTCGATGGTGGCGATATCGCCGAGCATCACCGGGCGGCCGTCCCGCCAGTCGATGATCAGATCGGCCAACTGGTCGGGCGCATAGCGGCCCTCGAAGCGCAGCGTATATTGCCGCCGACCGACATCGACGAAACCGCCCGAAACGTCGTTGGCATTGCCGATGCGAGCCGCCAGCTCGGTCAGGCTGACGCCCAGGTTGGCAGCGCGATAGGGATCGAAAGTGATCCGTAATTCGTCATCGCTGCCGTTCCAGCTGACAATATTGACCACCGAGACGCCCTCGATCGCTTCGAGTTTCGGCGCCACCACATCTTCCATGAACCGGCGCTGCCGGTCCTGCTCGTCCGCCGTGCCGCCTACCGACTGGGCGAAGAACCAGATGAGCGTATCGGTCGCGCCGCCACCGAAGCCTGAAAAATTAATGATCGGAGGATCCGAATCGGCCGGCATCGACGGCAGCCGGTTCAGGCGGCTGATGACCTCGAGCGTTGCCTTGTTCATATCGGTCTCAAGCGCGAACTCAAGAATGAGGAAAGCGTTGCCGCGGTTGGCGAAGGCAAGCATGCTTTCCACCCCCGGGATCCCCTGCAGAACTTCCTCCAGGGGCTTGACAATCTCGGATTCCACTTCGCGGGGCGAAGCGGCTCGCCAGCTGGCCTGGATCGTAATTTGGGGCTGCTCAATATCCGGAAACAGCTGCACCGGCAGTCGAAACAGTGTGATAACGCCCATTAACAAGATGATCACGGCAAAAACCGCGACCGCAGCTGGATTGGCCAGGCTCTTGCGGGTCCAGTCCATTTTTTTGTCTCCTCACTGTCGTGCCTATACATAGACGCCGGTGGGGCGAAAGAAACCCTTCTGCGGTCAGCCGCCTGAATTCTGCGGCCAACCGGCCGGGCGCTTGTTTATGAGCACTTCAAAGGAGATACGCACCAGACGGCGAATGTCCGTCGCCTCAGACCTGATATTGGCTGCCGGAGGACGCTGGGGTAAGGCAAGAAGTTGCTTAGCTGCGGTCCACCAACATGCCGCCGGGGCCCGGCGTTCCGGCTTCTTCGATTTCCTCGAGCTCCTCAAATTCACCGAGTCCGCAATTCGAGGTCAGGGGACCGGTCCCGAACACGGTGATAATATCGTCGTCGCACAGCAGCGACGAGGTGAGCGTATAGGCGAACCGCTTTTCGGTCCCGAGGCGGAAGCAGCGGTACGGCAGCTCGTTCTTGAAGACTTTGCGGTTGGTCATGTGAAACAGGATCGTGTAGTCGTTCAAAACCTCGATATCGTCGATCTGGAACCTGGTAACGCAGTTCTGGAAGTTGCCGGTGGCCCGGTAGTCCTTCAGCCGGTCCGGGTATGGACGCTTGTTCTCGGCCGCCGCCAGGGGCAGGGAAAGAATGAGGATGAAAGCCATCAGGCAGATTTGAGCTGAGCGTTTCATGGGCCTGATCTTAAGGGATTTCAACGCGTTCCGGGCAAGAAATAGACCGTAGAACGCCTCAACGCTAGGACATTCTGCATGAACCGGTGATGAATTGCGCCGCCGGCGGATCTATTCCGCCGGCTCGCGGTGTCCCTTGCGGCGGGCCAAAAGGCCGCCAACTTGAGGCAAGTGAGCGGCCAGACGCGAAAATTCGGCGCCGATGTTCAAACGCAGCAGGCTCGGTAGCAGAATGAGGGTAAATATGGCCGAGACGCTCATGCCGCCGACCACGGCCGCGGCCATGCCCCGGTAGATCGCACTGCCCTCACCGGGCATCAGCATCAGCGGCAGCATGCCGAAAATGCTGGTCAGGGTGCTCATGAAGATCGGACGCAGACGCCGCCGCAGGGCCGTCTCGACCGCCTGCTCGCGGCTCTGACCCTCTTCTTGCGAGCGCCGGGTCTGGACCACCAGCAGGATCGCGTTGTTGACCACGAGCCCGAGCAGAATGATGAAACCGATCATGGTCAGCAGATCCATCGGCAGGCCCCACATGCGCAGCGCCGCCACACCGCCGACCGTGGCCAGCGGGATCGAAATCAAGACCATCGCCGCATCTTTGGGCGAGCGGAACAGGGCGGCCATGATCAGGAACAAAAGCACCAGGGCCAACAGGAAGTTGGAACCCAGGGAGCCGATGGCCCGGTCAAAGCTGTCGGCGCTGCCGCCGTAGACGATATTGCCGTCGGCCGGCAACAGGGCCCGCAATTGCGGTTCCACCTCGGTGCGCAACGTCGCCATGATTTCTTCCAGCGCCAGACCCGGCGGTGGCGCGAACTGCAGGGTCGTGGTGCGTCGGCCCTCGCGGCGAAGGATGCCCACGGGGCCCACATTTCGCTCGATCGTCGCCAGTTCCCCGAGCGGCACGATCTGGCCGCTGGGGGTTGCCAGCGGCAGATTTTCAAGCTCCTCGGGCGTCGTCCAGCCGCGGGCCTTTAGGATAATGTCCAGGCGCTCGTCACCGTCGAAATACTCGCCCAGCCACAGGCCATCGCCGAGCGCCCGGACGACCATCGCCAACTGGCTGCGGGTCCAGCCGACCTCGGCGATGCGGCGGTCGTTCGGGCGGATCCGTATTTCGGGGGTGGCCGCCGACGGATCCGGGAAAGCGAAGGTCTGAATGCCTTTGAACTTGCTGGTAATCAAATCCACTCCGAGAACCGCCGCCCTGGTGCGGGCCGCATCGTCGGCCGACTGAATATGAATCTGGATGCTGCTCGACTGGTTGAATGCTCCGAACAGCTCGCCGCGCCGGGTAAACCAGATGAGATCGGGAAACCCCGGCATGATCTCCGTCTTGACGATTTCCATAAGCTCATCGACCCGGCTTTGATCGAGGGCGCGGACCGCCAGCTCACTGAAAAAGCCGGGGAAGGCAATCATATAATAATTCAACAGCGCCGGCTCTTTCTGGCCCTTTAAATAAGGCTCGAGCCGCGCGTTGATGACCTGGGCGAACTCCTCATCAACGCTGTCGAGGCTGACTCCGGCCGGGAACCGCAGAAAGGTATCGATGGCGTCGCGCTGGACCCGAGGCAGATAATCGAAAGCCGGCTTTAATAGGACGGTGGCGACGATCGAACCGGCGATCAGGCCGCCGATCCAGGCCAGTCTTTTGATTCGGGTTCCGGTCAGCCGCAAAACCCAAGCCGCCACCCGGTCCCAGCGCCGGCGATGGAAATCGGAAGGGGGCATGTCTCTTATCCAGTGCGCCGCCGCGGTCGGCAGTACCGTGACCGCGATCAAAAGCGAAAAGGAAACGGCGACGGCGATGGTCAGTGCCAAATCGGCGAACAGCTGGCCCGCGGCGTCCTCGATGAACATGACCGGCAGAAAAATGGCCACCGTGGTCGCGGTCGAGGCCAATAGGGCCCCCCAGACCTGGCTGGCGCCCTTGTCGCAGGCCTGCTCCCGCGTTTCGCCTTTTTCGCGCAGGCGCACGATATTCTCAAGCACCACAATCGCGGCGTCCAAAACCATACCGGTGGCGAAGGCCATGCCGGCCAGCGAAATGGCATTGACCGAGCGGCCGGTCAGCAGCAGCACCGTGACCGTGGCCAATAATGAGATCGGGATGGCCAGGGCAATAATCAGGGTGGCCCGCATTTGCCTGAGGAACCACCACAGAATGCCGAGCGCCATGAGGATCCCCAGAACCAGATTGCCGGTCAAAAGATTGATCGCCCGTTGGATGAACACCGAGGGGTCGAAAGACTTCTCCATATGAAGCCCTTTTTCGGCCATCACCGTCGCGTTGAGCTCGGCCACCACCCGTTTGACCTCGGCGAGGGTCGCCAGGACGTTGGCATCGGTTTCTTTGAGGAGCTGCACCGCGGTCGCCGGCCGGCCATTCTGGTAGGCCAGGCCGGTGCGGCGGCCATTGCCGATCTTAATTTCGGCGATGTCACCGAGGGTGATCGGCCGGCCGTCCCGCCAATTGAGAATCAGCGCCCCGAGGTCCTGCGGACTATAGCGGCCGGAAAAGCGCAGGGTGTACATGCGCCGGCCAACGTCGACAAAGCCGCCGGAGACATCGTTTGCGCGGCCGGCTCTGGCCGCCACATCGGTCAGATCGATGCCCAGGGAGGCGGCCTTGTGCGGATCGAAGATGATCTGCAACTCTTCGACCCCGGAGGCCCAGAATACCTGGGCCGAGGCAACGCCGGGGACCGCCTCGAGGCGCGGCATGACCGTCTTTTCGAGAAAACGGCGATATTCGGAGATCGGATCGTCGTTGCCTTCCTTGGTCTGGACGAAAAACCAGATCAGCGATTCCGCGTCGCCGGTAAAGCCGCCCATAAGCACGACCGGCGGATCCGCATCGGCCGGCAGGGGCGGCAGGCGATTGAGGCGGCTGATCACCTCGAGCATCGCCTTGTTCATATCGCTCCCGAGGGCAAAGGTCAGACCGACGAAACTGTTGCCGGAGCCGGCATTGGTCACCATCTCCTGAACCCCGGGGATGCCTTGGAGGACATCTTCCAGGGGTTCGTTGATCTCCGCTTCGACCTCGCGCGGTGCGGCCGCCCGCCAGGTCGTTTGTATCGTGATTTGCGGCCGGTCGATGTCGGGAAACAGCTGCATCGGCAGCCGGAAAAGCGACATCAGGCCTAACAGAATAATGATCAGCGCAACCACGGCCACAGCGGCCGGGTTGGCCAAACTCATCTTTGTCCAACGCATAAGGAACCCTTCTCGTCGCACCCCGCGCGTAAGCCGCAGGCCGAGTTTGGCCCCTTGAATTCCCCCCGTAAAGGGCCGCCGGCCGGAAATGAGGCGAAGCGCCTCTCGACCCGGACAAAACGCCCGATTACCGTGGCGTTTTGACCCCATCGGGCCCAAACAACAGCGTCACGATTGTACGACAATCCGGCTGTGTGCGAAATCAAATGTTTCAGAGGTGGTTCTAAAGGTCGAACTTGATGCCTTGGGCGAGCGGCAATTCGGAAGTGTAATTGACCGTCGAGGTGGAGCGCCGCATATAGGCTTTCCAGGAGTCCGAGCCCGATTCGCGGCCGCCGCCGGTTTCCTTCTCGCCGCCAAAGGCGCCGCCGATCTCGGCCCCGGAGGTGCCGATATTCACGTTGGCAATCCCGCAATCGCTGCCAACCGCCGAGGTAAAGCGCTCGGCCTCGCGCACATCGTTGGTGAAGATGGCCGACGACAGGCCCTGGGGTACATCGTTCTGGAGGGCGATGGCCTCTTCGATATCCTTGTATTTCAGCACATAGAGGATCGGTGCGAAGGTCTCGTCCCTGACGATATCGGTCTGGGCCCCCATCTCGACGATCGCCGGGTTGACGTAATAGGCGGCCGGATATTTGTTGGCCAGAGCCCGCCCGCCGCCGAAGACCGTGCCGCCTTCCTGCACCGCCTGGACCAACGCCTTTTCCATGGCCGCAAAGGCGCCGCCGTCGATCAACGGCCCGACCAGATTTCCGGCCTCCATGGGATTGCCGACGCCGATCGATTGGTAGGCCTTGCGCAGACGCGGCAGGAGTTCATCGTAAATCGCTTCGTTGACGATCAGCCGCCGGGTCGAAGTGCAGCGCTGGCCGCAGGTGCCGACGGCGCCGAAGACCACCCCGCGCACGGTCAGATCGAGATCGGCGCTGGGACCGACGATAATTGCGTTGTTGCCGCCCAACTCCAGGATCGAGCGACCGAAGCGCTCGGCGATCCGCGGCCCGATGGTCCGGCCCATGGCCGTGCTGCCGGTGGCGCTGATCAGGGGCACCCTGGGATCGTCGACCAGATTTTGTCCGATATCCCTACCGACGATGACGATTTGCGCCAGCCCTTCGGGAGCGGCCTCGAAATCGGCCGCCACCTGGTCAAACAGATGCTGGCAGGCCAGCGCCGTGATCGGCGTTTTGTCGGACGGCTTCCAGATCACCGGATCCCCGCAGACCAGGGCGATGGCGCTGTTCCAGGCCCACACGGCGACCGGGAAATTAAAGGCGGATATCACGCCGACGACGCCCAGGGGATGCCAGGTCTCGGCCATCCTGTGGCCCGGCCGCTCGGAAGCGATGGTCAGGCCGTAAAGCTGGCGCGACAGACCGACCGCGAAATCGCAGATATCGATCATCTCCTGCACTTCGCCGAGCCCCTCTTGCAAGAGCTTGCCGTTTTCAAGCGTCACCAGGGCGCCCAGCGCCTCCTTGTGGCGGCGCAGCTGGTCGCCAAAACGCCGCACCAGCTCGCCGCGCACCGGGGCCGGCACCTGACGCCAGCTGGCGAAGGCTTCGACCGCCAGGGCGATCTTTTGATCCAGGCTCTCGGCGGTGTCCTGGCGCACCTTTCCCAAAAGGCTGCCGTCGATCGGCGTATGCACTTCGAGGTCGCCGCCCTCGAGGATCGCCGGATCGAGGCCGAGGGAGGTCAGGATCTGTTTTATGTCTGTGGTCATTACCTCATTCCTTTGCTGCTGCCGGGGCGGCGCTCAGGGTGTTCTGCAAATCCGATAGGGTGATCTGGGTACTGATGGCATCGGGATCAACGATTATGTCCATAACTGTCGGTTTGTCGGCCTTGAGCGCGGCTTTGAAGGCGCGGCCAAACTCTTGTGTTCGGCGGATGGTTACGCCGTTGGCGCCGAACGAGCGGGCCAGCGCTGCAAAGTCCGGGTTCTCGAGATCGGTCCCCAATACCCGGCCCGGATAGTGAAGTTCCTGGTGCATGCGGATAGTTCCGTACATCGAGTTGTTGATCACCATGACCACGATCGGCGCCCCATATTGCACCGCCGTGGCCAGTTCCGGAGCGGCCATCAAAAAACAGCCGTCGCCGGCCACCGCCACCACGGCCCGACCGGGGGCGGCCAACTTGGCCGCGATCGCCGCCGGCAGACCAAAGCCCATGGCCCCGGACTTGGGCGCCAGCTGGGTTCCCGGCTGCCGGTGCTGGTAGTAGCGGTGCAGCCAGCCGGTATAATTGCCGGCTCCATTGGTGACCACGGCATCATCCGGCAGCAGGGCATTGAGGCTGGCGAAAATCTCTCCCAGCTGCACTTTCCCCGGGTTGGGCTGCGGCTCGATCCATATCTCGTAGTCGCGGCGCAGGGCCCGGCGCCAGTTGCGGCGCTTTTCGGCCCCCTCAATCCCGGCCCCGGCCAGGGCTTCAATAAACAGCCGCGCCTCGGCACGGATGGCAAGATGCGGCCTGTAAACCCGGCCCAACTCCTTGGGGTCAACATGCACATGGATCAATTTCTGGTCCGGTTCGGGCGGCACAAGAAGCGTATAGCCGTCGGTGGTGATATCGCCGAGGCGGCTGCCCAAAGCCAGGATCAGGTCGGCATCCCTGATCCGTTCTACGAGTGCCGGGTTCTTGCCGAAGCCGAGATCACCGACGTAGTTCGGGTGCCGGTTGTCGAAATAGTCCTGGCTGCGGAACGAGGCGGCGACCGGAATCTCTGCCTGTTTGACGAGTTTGGCCAAGGCTTGCCAGCCATGGAGCTCCGACAGATGACCGCCGACGATGACCAGCGGCCGGGCGGCCTGTGAGAGCATCCTAGCCGCCTCTTCGACCTGGTGAGGCTGGGGTCCATGGCGCAACATGGTCAGAGGATTAACCGTCCGGCCTTTAAACTCGAGGGGCAGCACATCTTCGGGCAGCACGACGACCACCGGGCCCGGCCGATCGCTCATGGCATCGCGAAAAGCTGCCGCCACGATCCCTGAGATTTCCTCGGGACGATCGAGCGTGACCACCGATTTGGCGATCGGTGCGAACATGGCTTCGAAGTCGACCTCCTGGAAGGCCTCGCGGCCTTGGTGTTGGCGCCGCACCTGGCCGATGAAAAGGATCATCGGCACCGAAGTGTGGAAGGCGGTATGGACGCCGACACTGGCCTGGGTGGCTCCGGGGCCCCTGGTAACCAAACAAATGCCGGGCCGACCGGTCATGCGGCCGTAGGCCGCGGCCATATTGGCCGCTCCCGCTTCGTGCCGGCAAGCGATCAGCTTCAGGCGATCGCCGACATCGTAAAGCGCATCGAGAACCGCCAGATAGCTCTCGCCGGGCACGCAGAAGGCCAGACTGGTGCCATGCGCCAGAAGTGTCGCCACAAGCGCTTCGGCGCTGGTTTTGATGCCCATTTGCAATGCCCTGTCGTTGGCCCGGTCGGGGCCCTGCGGCCCCTAACGCGCCTAGCGGTCCCCCGGAAAGGCGTAGTTTGCGCCAAATCGGTTGGTGATGAAATCTTTAAAATCGATCTCTTCCTGACGGACCAGGCCGTGATCGCGTATTTTGCCCTGGGCCAGTAAATCCAATACCGCGCATATGCCCGAGGCGGTGGTAATCTGGATCGCCGTCCACTGGCGACCGTCGATTTCGCGGGCGTGGATGCGGCGGGCGTAACTCTCCTGTTCGATACGCTGGCCTTTCTTGCCGATCACGGTGGCGAAAACGACAACCATGTCCTGGTAGGTCATCGGCAGCGCCAGCTCGAAAATCTCCTTCAGGAGATCCGGCCGTTGGCCGAGCCGCAGATCGCGGATCAGGAGCCTTACCAGATCCCGGTGGCCGGGATAGCGGATGGTCCGGTAATTGAGGTTGCGCACCTTGCCCTTGAGCGTCTCGCCCAGGGTACCGATGCCGCCCGACGTATTGAAGGCCTCGTAAGCAATGCCGTCGAGGAGAAACTCCTCGCGGCCGCCGAGGGCCGGCATTTCGCGCCGCTCGCCTTCGACGATGGCCTCGCAGGGATTGATATATTCATTGATCAGGCCTTCGGTGCTCCAGGTCAGATTGTACTTGAGCGCGTTGGTCGGATATTGCGGCAGCGCTCCGACCCGCAGGCGTACGTCGTGCAGCGCGTCGAAGTTCTTGGTCAGATCGTAGGCGACGATCGAAATGAAGCCCGGCGCCAAACCGCACTGCGGGATGAAAGCCGTTTTCGAACCCTCGGCCAGGCCCTTGACGTGGCGGGCGCTCGCCACATCCTCGGTCAGATCGAGATAGTGGATGGCGGCCGCCTTGGCCGCCGTGGCGATGGTCTGGTTGAGCTGATAGGGGGCCGCCGAGAGGACCGCAAATTTGTCCTGCATGGCCGCCCCAAGCGCCGCCGGATCGGCAAAATCGAGGACCATAGATTCGATATTCTCGAGCCCGGCGAATGGCCTAAGATTGTCCTTATCGTGGTCGGCCACGGTCACCCGGTAGTCGCCGGACCCGGCCAAAAACGCGGCGATTGTCTGGCCGATCCGGCCGCCACCCAAAAGCAGGATTTCCGTCATATCGCCCTCCCGGGGTTGGAGATCTTCCCAATTTGTCTTTCAAATCGTTGATTCCCGGCCTCAGCGGCGAGCCGGCGGACCATATTATCCAAGTTTAATTGCAAATTGTAGGTGCACTTTTATCATTTTTATGTATATTATTGACCATAATGCTAATTATTCTGACGATTTGGTAAATTGCTATGGACAGCAAGGACCGTGAACTGATCCGCCTATTGCAGGCCAACGCCCGCGCCACCACGACCTCGCTGGCCACGCAGCTCGGCCTCTCGCGGGCCACCGTGCAGTCGCGTATGGGGCGGCTCGAGGCGCAGGGGATCATCCGCGGCTACACCCTGCGTCTGGCCTATGAAATCGAGCAGCGCCAAATCCGGGCCCATGTGATGATCTCCGTTTACCCCAAGCAGAATGCCGAAGTTAGCGCCGCCCTGGTCAAGCAGGCCGGTGTGCGCTCGCTCCATGCGATCAGCGGCGAATACGACCTGATCGCGATCATCGCCGCTGAATCGACCGAGGAGATCGACCAGATCATCGACGCCGTCGGCCAGCTCGAGGGGGTCGAGAGGACCAATTCCTCGATCGTCCTGTCGACAAAATTTCAGCGTTAGGCACCGTCTGCCGAAGCTAAGGGGACTAGCCAGCCAGCACCAATGGGTATCCAGCCAGGACCCCAGGACGGGGGCCGGCCAGCCGAGAATGGTCTAAAAGGTCAGGCGAAAGCGGGCGCCGCCGAGCTCGCCCGGCCCGGCCGAGATATTGCCGCGGTGCACCAGCATGATCTGGCGGGCCAGCGACAGACCCACCCCGGAACCGTCCGGCTTGGTGGTGAAGAAGGGCAGGAAAATCTTTTCGGCGTGCTCGGGCTTGATGCCCGGGCCGCTGTCCTCGACGTCGATGGTGATACGGCTGCGCTCGTTCATGCGGCTGCGCACCCGGACCTGTTTGACCTTGCTGTCGGCGACCGCGTGGGCGGCGTTCCGCAACAGGTTGATCAGAACCTGGTCGAGAAGCTCCGTATCGGCCATCAGCACAAGATTGTCGCCCTCAACGCTGAGCTGGAAGGAGATCCCCTGCCCCTTCCATTCGGCCTGCATCAGTGTTTTGAGGCGCTCGAGATACTCCTTGAGGTTCGTCTTCGAGAGCTTCGGCGGCGGCATTTGGGTGAGCTGCTTGTAGCTTTGCACGAAATGCATCAGGCCCTCGCTGCGCCGCGCCACCGTGCGCACCGAATCCCTGATATCCTTGAGATCGACCGGCTTTATCTTGTCGCCGACCGCCGGGTCCGAAATCTCGTCCACCAGATCGCTGGCTGTGCGGGCCAGCGAGGCGATCGGGGTGACCGAATTCATGATCTCGTGCGAAAGCACACGCACCAGATCCTGCCAGGCGGTCAGTTCGGTGGCATCCAATTCGCTCTGGATATCTTGCAGCGCCACGATGCGCTGGGCATCGCCGCCGACCGTGATCTGGGTGGTCGACATGACCAGGTGGCGCTCGAGCTCGTCTTCGACCAGCCGCGTCAGCTTTTTCTCGCCGGCCTTGGTCTGGGCGATATCGCGCTGGAAGGCCGGCCCGTATTGATGCAGCTCCGAGACCGGAGCTAGATTCGGCGTGTTCAGGAGTCGGCGGGCGGCGTTGTTCAGCAGATCGATCTTGCCGTCGCTGTGGATCACCAGAAGCGCCACCGGCACATGGTCCACAAGGGCGCTTAAGTAGCGCGCCTGGACTTCCTTTTCGGACCGGGCCTTGCGGAAGCGCGCCATGATATCATCGAAGGCTTCGTTGAGATCGGCAAAGCTCGAACCCAGATGCTCGATCGAAAACGACTGCAGGAAATCACCGTAGCGGATGGCGTTCAAAAAGCGCGTCAACTCGGTGTTGGTGCGATCGACCTGGCGAAACAGCATATAGACCTGGCCGATGGCAAAAAGCGCCAGCAGCGTGGCCGACATGTAGAAGGATTTTTCGGTGACCACATAGACGAAGGCGGCCATGGTCAGGACCAGCGCCGTCAGCCGCTTGATGATGTCGAACGTAAAATGCCTAAAGACCATATTTTTCCATCCTCCGGTACAAGGAGGTGCGGGTGATCCCGAGCTGCTTGGCGGCCCGTGAAATATTGCCCTTGTGTTGGCGCAGCACCCTGTCGATAACCTGGTGCTCCATTTCCTCGAGCGTCACTTCTTGGGCCCCGGCGGCGCCCAATTGAGCAGCCGCGGCGGCCGCCTGGTGACCGCTGGCCGGGCGCAGCTGGAAGTCCTCGGGCTGCAGTTCCTGGCTCTCGGAAAGAATGACCGCGCGTTCGACCGCGTGTCTCAGGGCCCGCACATTGCCGGGCCAGGTGTAGTCGGTCAGCTGATCGAGCGCCGCCTGGCTGACCCCGGTGACCGGGCGGCCGTATCGGCGCGCGTATTGCTTGACGAAGGCGTCGGCGAGCTTCGGGATATCCTCGCGGCGGTCTCGGAGCAACGGCAGATGCACCTCGACCGTATTCAGCCGGTAAAGAAGATCCTGGCGAAAAATCGACTCGTCGGAAAGTTTGTGCACCGGCACGTTGGTGGCGCTGATTATCCGCACATCGAAGGGCACCGCCTGATTAGAGCCGACCGGGGTGACCGTGCGCTGTTCGAGAACGGCCAGAAGCTTGGCCTGGAGATGCAGCGGAATATTGCCGATCTCATCGAGGAAAACGGTGCCGCCGTCAGCCGCCTCAAAGCGTCCGACCCGGTCCTCGCGGGCGTCGGTAAAGGCGCCTTTTTTGTGGCCGAACAATTCGCTTTCAAAAAGCGTTTCGGCGATCGAGCCCAGATCGACCGTCAAAAAGACCTTATCGGCCCGCTCGGACTGGCGGTGAATTTCGTGCGCCGCCAGCTCTTTGCCGGTGCCGTTTTCGCCGAGGATCAAAACGTTGGCATCGGTCGGCGCCGTCCGTTCGATCAGGTTCAAGACCTGCTTGATAGCCGGCGAGGTGCCGAGGATCGGTTGGCTGGGGCGGCTGATCTCTTCGACCAACACGCGGTTGGTCTGTTTGAGGACTTTGGCCTCGTTGCGCGATTGGCGAAACCGCACGGCCGCTTTAAGGGTCGCGATCAGCTTTTCGTTCTGCCACGGCTTCTCGATAAAATCGGTCGCCCCCAGCTTCATGGCCTCGACCGCGGTGTCGACCGTCGAATAGGCAGTGATCAGGATGACCACCGCATCCGGATCCAGCTTGAGGATGTTCTTTAGCCATTCGAGGCCTTCGCTACCCGAGGTTTCGCCGGCCCCGAAATTCATATCCAGAAGCACCGCGTCGAAGCTGCGTCCCTGGTAAAGCTTGGGGATGTGCTCGGGCCGGTTGGCCGTGGCCACGGTCTCGAAATGGCGCTTCAAGAGCATCTGCCCGGCGACCAGGATATCCTCGTCGTCATCTACGATCAAAACACTGCCGGTCTTGCCATCCATCGCCAGGAGCCTTGGAAAATCGGTCAAAAAGTGTTCGAAAACGTACACAAAATGTGCGCTGACGTACACTTCTAATTTAGGCCGGGCCAATCGGATAGCAACAACCTGTTGAAATTTAACAATAAATCCAAATCCGGCCCGGTTGGCATCACTTTTGCTCTTAATAAGGAAAAGAACGCACAATTTTGGCGCAATAAGACAATAGAATTGAGAAAAAGCCATGACGGCCGAAATTACATCGATGAACATGGACCGCAAGCCGGGTAAATCTTCTTTGGGCGACGTATCCCAGTCGGGTATGGACCGCCGGATCGAAAAGTCAAAATATCAAAAATACCTGAAACCGGGCCTGATCGCCGGCGGCGTGGTCGTGGCGGTGATTTCAATGCTGACCATTTTCAGCCCCGGCGGCGGCCGGACGCTCAAAGTCGACAGCCAGCGGATCGTCGTCTCCCAAGTCACATCCGGCCAGTTTGACGATTTTATTCCGGTCCGCGGCCGGGTGACGCCATTGAAAACGATCTTCCTCGATGCGATCGAAGGCGGCCGGGTCGAGGCCATCTATGTCGAGGATGGAGCCTTTGTCACCAAGGACCAGAGGCTGGTCGATTTGTCGAACACCGGCCTGCAGCTCGACGTCATCAGCCGCGAGGCCGAAGTCACCGAGCAATTGAATAACCTGCGCAATATCGAGCTGGCGCTCGAGCAGAACCGCCTCGATCACAAGCGCAACCTGGTTGAGATCGATTATCAGATCATCCGCCTGGGGCGTCTGGTCGACCGCTATACGCCCCTGGTCGCGGCCGGACATACACCCAAGCGGCTGCTCGAAGACGCCCAGGACGAATACGACTATTTCATCAACCGCCGCACCGTGACGCTTGAGAGCCAGGCCACCGACGAGCGGCTGCAGAAAATCCAGATGAACCAACTGCGGCAGGCCGGCCAGCAGCTTGAGAGAAATCTCCTGGTGGCCCGCGGCAACCTCGACGGCCTTAATGTTACGGCACCGATGGCCGGTAAGCTGACCGCTTTCGATGTCGAGATCGGCCAGTCGCTGGGCCAGGGCGAGCGGATCGGACAAATCGACGATCCCGAGCGCTTCAAGCTGTCGGCCAATATCGACGAGTTCTATCTCGGCCGGGTCGATATCGAACAGACCGCCCAGATGAACCTGGGCGGCACCAGCTACCAACTCAAAATTTCCAAGGTCTACCCCCAGGTCCGCAACGGACAGTTCGAGGTGGACATGATTTTCCAAGGGCAGACGCCACCCAATATCCGGCGGGGTCAAACCCTGCAAACCCGGCTGCAACTGGGCGATCCCAGCGCTGCCTTGTTAATCCCCAACGGCGCCTTTTACCAAGATACCGGCGGCAACTGGATCTTCGTGGTCTCCTCCGACGGTAGCCAGGCGATCCGCCGCAACATCCGCCTGGGTCGGCGGAACATGCGCTACATCGAGGTGCTCGAGGGACTGGAGAAGGGCGAGAAGGTCATCACTTCGCCCTACACCAACTATATCGACATGGACCGGCTGGAGCTGAGTTCCTAGGACCAACACAAGCCAAAACAAAAACAAGCCAAAAAGGATTGTCGCGATGCTTATCAGAATGAATGACATCACCAAAATCTACCAAACCGACGAGGTCGAGACCACGGCCCTTAACAAGGTCAATATCGAGATCAAAAAAGGGGAATTCGTGGCCGTCATGGGGCCATCGGGTTGCGGGAAATCGACCCTCCTCAATATCATCGGCATGCTCGATAATCCGAGCTCGGGGAACTTCTTTTTCCTCGACGAGGATATTGCCGGATACTCCGAGAGCAAGCTGGCCGACATTCGCAAGCAAAACATCGGCTTTATTTTCCAGAGCTTTAACCTGATCGACGAGCTGACGGTGCAGGAAAATATAGAACTTGCGCTGCTCTATCACAGCGACGTTTCGGCCAAGGAGCGCCGGCAACGGGTTGTTGAGGTGATGGAGCGCATGGGCATCGCCCATCGGGCCGGTCACATGCCGTCGCAGCTCTCGGGCGGTCAGCAACAGCGGGTCGCCGTGGCCCGCGCGGTGGTCGCCAATCCGCACCTGATCCTGGCCGATGAGCCGACCGGTAACCTGGATTCGGTGCACGGCGAAGAAGTGATGGCGATGCTGCACGAGCTGAATAAGCAGGGCACGACGATCCTGATGGTCACGCACTCGCCGACCCATGCCGAACACGCCCGCCGCACGATCAATCTGTTTGACGGTCACGTGGTCACAGAAAGTCTGCGGGCGGCCGAATAATCGGGCCCGGGCGCCGCCGCCGTTTTGCCGGCCGCCGACGCCAGGACCATAGCAATAATAAGAACTGCGGCAACCGCAGAGGAGGTACCAACCCATGCTGAGCAGCTACATCAAAACCGCCATCAGGCACATTTCAAGACACAAGCTCTATTCCTTCATCAACATTGGCGGACTGGCCGTCGGCCTGGCCGCCTGCATTCTGATCCTGTTGTTCGTGCGCGACGAGGTCAGCTACGACAGCTGGCTGCCCGGGATCGAACGCGTGCACCGCATGGAAGCCACCTTCTATCCGCCGGGACGGGCGCCGCTGGCCTTTGTCAACACGCCGGGGCCGGCCCGCGATCCACTGCTGAGCTATTTCGCGGGCAAGATCGAGGAAGCGGCGCGCATTTATCGGACCGGCCACAGCATGTCGACCGGCGACCGCACCTTCAACGAGAGGGTGACCTACGTCGACGACAATTTCTTCGAACTGTTCTCCTTGCCGATGGTGGTCGGCGAGCGCGAAGCCGCGGTCCGTGACAGCACCTCGCTGATCCTCTCGGAGGCGATGGCCGAGAAGTTTTTCGGCCGCCAGCCGGCGGTGGGCAAGACCATCACCTTCGATAACGAGACCGATTACAAGGTTGTCGGCGTATTCAAGGATATTCCCTCGAATAGCCATCTGGTGATCGATTTTATCGCCTATTTCGATTTGAACCGCTACACCGACCAGCCCTGGGTAGCCGAGAGCTGGCTCAGCGCCAACGTCCATACCTATATCAAGACGGCGCCGGGCGTCTCGGTCGACGAGATCAACGCGGCGGCGAAGGATTTCGTCGACGCCAGCGCGGTCATCCAAATTCCCGGCTTTCCCGTCGATACGCCCAGCGATATCTTGGCCTTCGATTTCATTTCGGTGCCCGACATTCATCTGCATGCGACCAAGGCCGGCGGCATGAAACCGCCCGGCAGCATCGCTGCCGTCTATATCTTCTCGGCCGTGGCCGGGCTGATCCTGTTGATCGCCTGCATCAATTTCATGAACCTGGCCACCGCCCGGGCCCTGCAACGGGCCCGCGAGGTGAGCATGCGCAAGGTCCTGGGGGCGCGGCGCGGGCAACTGATCAAACAGTTTTTGGGTGAAGCCACGGTCACCTCGATCCTGGCGCTTGTGGTCGCCGTGGCGATGGTCGAACTGGCGCTGCCGGCGTACAACGATTTTCTGGGCAAGACGCTCGAGCTCAGTCTGTTCACCGACCCCTGGTTGGCCGGCGGTCTGGTTGCCCTGATCGTGCTTGTCGGCGTCATCAGCGGCAGTTACCCGGCCTTTGTGCTCTCGAACTTCCGCCCGGCCCGGGTTCTGCACTCCGCTACGTCGGCATCCGACAGCGGCTCGAAGGTGCGCAGCGGTCTGGTCGTACTGCAGTTCGCGATTTCGATCGGCCTTATCCTTTCGACCGGGGTGGTCTATGGGCAAATGATCTACGCCCAGTCGATGAATCTCGGCTTCGACAAAAGCCAGAAGCTGACCCTGCAGGGTCTGCGAGACGATCAGATTCAAGCCAAGGCCGCCACCATCGGCCTTGAAATGGCTAAATTGCCGGGCGTCAAAGGCGTCGCCTACGCCAGCGATTCGATCCCGCAGCGCTCCAACAACAACACCATCGTTGAGCCGCCGCAGGGTCAGGGCAGCGAGCCCCTGGTGATCGAGCAAATGTCGGTCGGTATCGGCTTTTTTGAACTTTACGGGGTCGAGCCCCTGGCCGGCCGGCTGTTCAGCGAGGATTTCCGCGGTGACCTGCGGCCTCAGCGGGACGATATCGCGCCTGATCAGGTGATCAATATCGGCGTCATCATCAACCAATCGAGCCTCAGCCGCATCGGCGCCCTGACCCCTGAAGACGCCATCGGTCAGGTCCTGAGGGTCAGGATCGGACTGGTAAGCAACCAGACCAGCACCGCCAATGCGCGCATCGTCGGCGTGATCCCCGATATGCACATGCGATCGGTGCGCTTCGACGTGGCGCCGATGATTTTCTTCGTCACCGAGAACCGGAACCTCGATTACCTGAGCCTCGAGCTCGAGGGCGGTCAGATTACCGAAACCCTGGCCGCCATCGACAACCTATGGGCCCAGCTGGTGCCCGAGGTGCCAATAGCCCGCGAGTTTGTCGACGAGCGCATTGCCAGCCTGTACACCCGCGAGGCCGAGCGGGCCAGAATGTTCGCCGGCTTCGCGCTGTTCGCGGTCCTGGTGGCCTGTCTGGGGCTTTACGGGCTGGCCTCCTTCGCCGCCGATCGCCGGACCAAGGAGATCGGCCTCAGGAAGATTATGGGCGCCTCGGTCGGTGATATCGTCAAGATGCTCTTGTGGCAGTTCTCCAAGCCGGTGCTGATCGCCAATCTGATCGCCTGGCCGGTGGCCTTCTATTTCATGAGCGGCTGGCTCGACGGCTTTATCTATCGCCTCGACCTCTCGGTGCTGCCGGTCATGGCCGCGGCCGCCGGGCTGTTGGCGCTGTTGGTGGCCTGGGTCACGGTCGCCGCTCACGCCGCGCGGGTAGCCCGCTCGAGCCCCATCGAGGCCCTGCGTTACGAATAGAGGACAAAAAAGAAGGACCCGGGAAGGGCACGTCAAATCGACCGCGGCAAGCGAGGAAAACAATGTTTAAGAACTATCTCATTACCGCCGCCAGACAGTTAGTACGGCACAAGCTCTATTCCTTCATCAACATCGGCGGACTGGCCGTCGGCCTGGCCGCCTGCATTCTGATCCTGCTGTTCGTACGCGACGAGGTCAGCTACGACAGCTGGCTGCCGGACAGCGACGGCATCTATCGTATGCACTCGACCTTCACCATGCCGGGCCGGCCGGCTTTCAGGACCGTGCGCTCATCGGGCCGAATTGCTTATTCGGTACCGGACAACGTCCCCGAAGCCGCCCAGGTCACGCGCATCCTTCAAATCAGCCCCACCGTCCTCAAGGACGACGACGTATTCCAGGAATCGATCAGTATGGTCGATCCCAACTTCTTCGATGTCTTCGATTTGCCCTTCGCCGAGGGCTCCAAGGAAACCGCCTTGCCCGACCTCTCTTCGGTCGTGCTTTCCCAGACCATGGCAGGTAAATACTTTGGGCACGAACCGGCAATCGGCCAAACCCTGACCATCTGTTGCCTGGCCGGTCAAAACATTGAAGTGCGCGTGACCGGTGTCATCCGCGACATCCCCCGCAACAGTCATTTGGATCTCGACATCATCACGCTGATCAATCGGGAGGCCTTCCGAAATATGGGCTCGATGCTTGAGTCTTGGACCTCGGTCAACGTCTATACCTATTTCACCCTGGCCGAAGGATTTTCGCTGGAGGATCTCGAGGCCGGAATCATGCGGCTGCTGCGCGCCAACATATCCATCCCGGAAAACGCACCGTTCAGCTCGGTTGATGAATTTTATGGCATCTCCTTCATCAGCGCGGCGGATATCCATCTTGAGGCACGCGACCAAGCATCCGATATGGGCGACATGCGACCGCTGGGCGATCGCACGACGCTTTATGCCCTGTTGTCCGTGGCCGCAATGGTGCTGGCGATCGCAAGTATCAATTTTATGAATCTGGCCTCCGCACGGGCCATACAGCGAGCGCGGGAAGTCTCGCTTAGAAAAGTTCTGGGGGCCCGGCGAAAACAGTTGATTTCGCAGTTCATCGGCGAATCAATCATCGTGACGCTCATCGGTTTTGTCCTAGCGCTGGCATTGGTCGAGCTGGCCCTGCCGCTCTACAATGATTTTTTGCAGCGCCAGCTGGCGCTTAATGTAGCGGCCGAACCTTCAATCCTGGCCGGGCTCTTGGCGGTCGCCCTGGTCACTGGAGTGATCAGTGGCATCTATCCGGCCGTCGTACTGTCGGGATTTCGACCGGCCCGGATACTAAAGGCCAATCAGTCCGCTGACCCGGAGGGACAAAGCGGCATCCGCCTGTTTCTCGTGGTTGCCCAGTTTGCCATATCAATCGGCCTCGTGGTCGCCACCGCTGTCATCTATTCCCAGACCTCATTGGTCAAGAACAGCAGTCTCGGATTTGAACAAGAAAATCGACTGATCCTCAGAGGTATTGGCCGTTCCGGTGTGGCCGACAACCAGAACGCCATGATCAACGATATTCTGGCCCTGCCGGGCATGACCTCAGCCGCCCTTTCATCAGACGTGCCGACCGACAATTTCGAGAATACGGATCTGTTGCGCGTGCTTGGTCGGCAAGAAGGCGGCGATATTATTCTCAATGTCGCCAGCGTTGGATATGGGTTCATGGAGACGTACGGAATTGCTCCGCTCTTTGGCCGCACGTTTTCCCGTGAGTTCGGCACCGATGAGTTCATCGCCTCTACGGACCCAGAAGTGCAAGCGCGGGCCACCGCGGTGGTCAACAAGTCTGCGACCCGGCAATTGGGTTTCAAGCGCCCGCAAGATGCGCTCGGCGCGCTGTTCTCGTCGACGCCGTTCGGGGCCGATGAAGGCGTGTTCGAAATCGTTGGCGTGGTTCCGGATTTTCGCTTCCGCTCATTCAAATACGGCGTCCAGCCGACCTATTATGTTAACGCGCCGGGCCGGTTCAACAGTCTCACTATCGCCTACAGGCCGACTGAGAATGTCGACCAGCTGATCGGCCAGATCGAGACGATCTGGAAGAAACACGCGCCTTCTGTGCCCTTTTTATATGAGTTCATGAATGAGACGATCCGCCAGCAGTACGCGGTTGAAGACATGCAATTCACGCTCTTTGCGGCCTTTTCCGGGCTGGCCGTTTTTGTGGCCTGCCTAGGTCTGTTCGGGCTGGCATCCTATGCCGCCGACCGCAGAACCAAGGAGATTGGAATTCGCAAGATTCTGGGCGCCTCGGTTCTCGACATTGTCCGCTTGCTGGTCTGGCAATTCTCGAAGCCGGTGCTGGTTGCCAATCTCGTGGCCTGGCCAGTGGCCGGATATTTCATGATGGATTGGCTGCGGGGCTTTGAGCTGCGGCTGAGCATTGAGTTTGTGATGTTCCTTTTTGTCGCCGCCGGCGCCATGGCGCTGTTCGTGGCCTGGGCGACGGTCGCCGGCCACGCAACGAGGGTCGCCCGCTCGAGCCCCATCGAGGCCCTGCGTTACGAATAGCGGCCGTTAAGAAGGGCCAACGGCCGCCGGAAGGAGACCTGAGATGTTTAAAAATTACCTCGTCGCAGCGCTCCGCAGCATGGCCAGGCAACGGCTCTTCTCGGCCATTAATATACTCGGCCTGGCGATTGGCCTGGCCGCCTGCATCCTGATCCTGATTTTCATAAGGGACGAGGTCAGTTACGACGGCTGGCTGCCGGGCGCGGAAAATATTTACCGGGTCGAGATGATGGCCAATATTCCGGGGCGCGACCGTTTCGTAACTTCGCAATCGATGCCGCCTCTCAAAGACGCCTTTTTGACCGATTTTCCGGAAGCGCAAACGGCGACCCGACTTTTTTATGATCCGGTCGGCGTTACAGCCGGCGACCGCTCGTTCCTGGATTCGTTCATGTTTGCAGACGCAACTCTCTTTGAGGTCTTCGACGTGCCCTTCCTCGAAGGCAACGCCGCAACGGCCCTGGCCGACCCGAACTCGGTGGTCCTCAGCGAGACCATGGCGCGCAAATATTTTGGCCAAGGCTCGCCGCTCGGCAAGACCCTGACCATCGTCTATGACGTCGCCCGCGACTACCGCGTTACAGCGGTCACAAAGGATCTGCCAAACAACACCCATTTCATTCTCGATGCGGTGATACGGATTAATCCGGCCGATTTCCTAACCGATGAAGGCCAAAACCAGCTCGAGCGCTGGGGCAGCATATCATTTTATACCTACATTCGGTTCCGCCAGGGAACGGATTTGACGGCGGTCGGAGAGCGCCTGAACCCCTTTATGGACCGGCATTTCCCGACCAGCATTACGGATCGCATGAATATGACCGGCTCCGAGCTGTTCGCACCCAAGCTGGTAAATACAAGGGATATCCATCTGTACGGGGGCGAGAGGGGGACGATCAAACCGCGGGGCAGCGTCGCCACTCTGATCGCCTTTGGGTCGATTGCCGGTCTCATACTTGCCGTGGCCTGCATTAATTTTATCAACCTTTCGACGGCCCGCGCCAGCCGCCGGGCCAAAGAGGTTGCGATCCGCAAAATCGTTGGCGCCAGCCGCCGCGAGCTGTTCGTTCAGTTTCAGAGCGAAGCCTTCCTGATCACCGGTTTCGCCACCTTATTGGCGCTGGCTCTGGTTGAGCTGGCTTTGCCTTGGTACAATGAATTTTCTCAAAAGCTGATGGCCGCCCAGTTTGCCGGCGACCCGGTTGTCCAAGTTGGTCTGTTAGGCCTGTTAGTGGTGGTCGGGATGGGGGCCGGCGCCCATCCGGCCTTGGTGCTGTCGGCCTTCCGCCCAACCCGCATTTTGGGCGCCACCACAAGCGGTGGCGAGGGTTCAAAAAACCTGAGAACAGTTCTGGTGGTGATCCAGTTCGCGATTTCGATCGGGCTTGTGATCGCCACTTCGGTCATATACGCGCAGACCAGCTACGCCCGGAATTTCGAGCCGGGCTTTATCCGCCAGAATATGCTGGTCCTGTACGGGATACGCCGCAACGAAGTCAAGCCGGTCGCTGACACCCTTGTGGAACAGCTACGGCGCCATCCAGACGTTTTGTCTGTGACCCGCTCCGGGGTCGTACCGGGAGACAGCGGCTGGGTGCATTTCTCGGTCCGTCGGCCCGGTGAGCCGGACAATCAGTCGATCGTCATGTCGCAACTGGCCGTCGACTTCGATTTTTTCAAAACCTACGGCATCTCACTGATTGCCGGGCGGTCCTTCGATCCGGCGCGCAGCGTCGATATTTTTCAGGAAGATGACGGCTCGCCCCAAAAATCAGCCGCCTCAGCGGTGATCAATATGGCCGGCGTGAAACGCCTTGGCTTTGCCAGCCCCGAAGATGCCCTGGGCCAAGTTGTGATTACGGTGGGCGCCAATCAGACCGATTTGACGATCATCGGCGTCGTGCATAATGCCCATTTCGAGCTGGCCAGGAACACGGCTCCGGCCACGGTCTATATTGTCGAACGGGACGACACCGGCCCGATTACCGTGCGCTTCAAGTCGTCTGATCTGCCGGGATTTCTGGCCGATATCGATCGCATGTGGAACGATTTGGTACCCCAGATCCCGATTTCCCGTGTATCGCTCGATCAAAATCTGACTGCGCTTTTTGCGGCCGACGAGAGCCGCGGCCAAATGCTGGCGATTTTTGCCGGCTTGGCCGTCCTCGTGGGCTCGCTGGGCCTTTTCGGTCTCTCGGCCTTCACCGTGGAAAGGCGGACCCGCGAGATCAGCCTGCGCAAGGTGATGGGCGCCAGCGTCTCCAACATCGTGGGTCTTCTGGTCTGGCAATTTTCAAAGCCGGTGCTGATCGCCAATCTGATCGCCTGGCCGGTGGCATTTTATTTCATGAGGGACTGGCTTGACGGCTTTGCCTTCACCATCGAACTCGGACCGCGATATTTCGTCGGCGCCGGGCTGGCCGCACTGTTTGTGGCCTGGGTGACAACCGCCGGGCATGCCCTGCGCGTCGCCCGCTCGAGCCCGATCGAGGCCCTGCGTTACGAATAGAAAACGAAAGCAATAAGAAAAAGAAAAAGGATGAACAATGTTTAAAAACTACATCACCGTGGCCCTGCGCAACATCATCAAGCAAAAGACCCACCTGGCCATCAACCTGTTCGGCCTGACCATCGGTCTGATGGGATTTGTGCTGGCCAATATCTTCGCGGACTACGAGGAGAGCTACGACACCTTTTTCAAGGACTTTGAGCGCATCCACGTCGTTTATTCGAAGATCGATCCCGCCTCGGGATTCGGCGTCCCCGAGATCAACGGCGTTAATTCCGCCTTTGCGCCGGTTTATAGGGCGGAGAACCCGGACGCGGTGATCGCCCGCTACTACGCCCGCGAGATTGTGGTCGGGCAGGGTGAGTTGCAGTTTTACCAGGACGTTCAGTTCATCGATCCGGAATTCCTGGATATTTTTGTCTTCGAGGCCGTTGATGGCAACCTGAAAGATGCCCTCAGGCGGCCCAATACGGCGATCATGACCGAGCAGGCCGCAGCGCGCTTTTTTGGCAACGAGCCGGCGGTGGGCAAGGTCCTTACCTTCAGCTCCAAGGCCGATGTAGAGGTGATCGCGGTAATTCGCAATCTGCCTGCGAACAGTCATTTTTCTTTCAGCATCATCGAGGACACAAAGCTTGGTATCCTGGCCTCGACCCAGACCCTCACCCAGATATCGAACGAAACGATTGAAGGCACTTGGTTCGACCTCAGTACCTCGGACCGGACCTATATAAAGCTTGCCGAGGGTGAAACCAAAGCCGGTGTCAGCGACAAGGTCGATGTTGTTTACCAGCGCCACGCGGACGAAAAGCGAAAAGAGTTTATCAGCAATCTTTTTCTGCGCCCGGTCAAGGAAGCGAATCTGCTGATCTGGCAGGTTACGGGCATCCCCGGCATGGCCGTGCTGCGCATTCTGGGTGGGCTGATCCTGGTGGTCGCGGTTATTAACTTTATCAACCTGGCGACGGCCCAGGCCATGGGAAGGGCCCGCGAGGTGGGCATCCGCAAAACCCTCGGCGCCAGACCCCGGCAGCTTATTGCACAGTTTCTTACCGAGGCGGTTGTAGTGACTCTCCTGGCCATGTTCCTGGCTTTGGCGATGATCGAATATCTGGTCCCGGTGATCAATCAGGCCTTGGACAAGAGTGTAACCTTCTCGCCCTTTACGGATTTGGGAACGCTTGTCTTTCTGGTCTCTACGGCCCTAGTTGTGGGTCTTCTTTCGGGCAGCTACCCGGCGTTTCTGCTGGCCCGCCTGCCCAGTTCCACAGCGCTTTCCGCCGAAATGAAGACCGGCAAGCGGGCCGGACTGCTGCGCCGGGCGCTGGTCGTTACCCAGTTCGGCGTTTCGGTGTTTCTGGTCGTCTCGGGGCTGGTGATCTATGCGCAAAACAGTCATATGCGGGATCAGGACTACGGATTTCACCACGAGGATATGATCGTCATTCAAAGGATGAACCAGGACGGCATCAAGGAATCCTACACCGCCCTGAAAGATGAAATCGCCCGCCTGCCCAGCGTCGCCTCGGTGGCCGGTTCCTCGCAGGTTCCCTTCGAGCAAAACCACCATAGGAGGGGTTTCTGGAAAGACGGTGGCGTGGCCGAGGACAGCGTCGGCATGAACATGAAGTATGTCGATCTGGAATATCTGGACACCTACGGCCTCAAGCTGCTCGAAGGCAGGAATTTCAGAGCGGACATCCCCAACGATTTGCTGATTGACCCCGAGGAAGAAGGCGGCGAAGTGCAGGGCAGCGTCAATATCATCATGAATGCCCTGGCCGCCCGGCGGCTTGGTTTTGACCCACCGGCCATGGCTCTGGGTCAGACCCTGCTCTCTGATTGGTTCGAGGGGCAGGCTTCCTACACCATCGTCGGGGTCATGGAAGACGCCAATTTCCTGGGCTTTTTCAACGACATGAAGCCATGGGTTTTCGTCCAGCGCCCGGCTGCCTTCTCCCATTTGACGATTCGCCCGACCACAGGGAACGTGGAAGCGGCGGTGGCCGAGATCGACCAGGTCTGGAGCCGGATCATCCCCGATTATCCCATACAGCGCACCTCGGTGGATGAACTGTTCGACGCTCTGTTCAAAATTTTCCAGGGCATGAATACGGCGGTGGCGGGCTTTGCCGGCCTGGCCCTTTTGGTTGCCTGCGCCGGCCTGTTCGGCCTCAGCGCCTTCGTCGCCGAGACCCGCACCAAGGAGATCGGCATCCGCAAGGTCATGGGTGCCACCACCTCCCAGATTGCCCAATTGCTGGTCTGGCAGTTTTCAAAGCCGGTGTTTCTGGCCAACCTTCTGGCCTGGCCGCTGGCTTATCTGGCCATGCAGCAGTATCTCAATTTTTTCGCGGATCGTATCGGCGAGGGAGCCGGATTTCTCATCTTCTTCATGGTGGCCGGCATCTTCAGCCTGATCCTGGCGGCCCTGACCGTGGGCTCGCACGCCCTGCGCATCGCGCGGCGCACGCCGGTCATGGCTTTGAGATACGAATAAAAAAGCTGAAATGGATCGGGGCGGCACCAAGATGCCGCCCCATCAATTCCATTCAGGCAAATCCATTCGGACACTCTACTCGGGTTTTGATTCGGGTTCCTCGGCCTTCATCTGTTCTTCGATGGCCTTGATCTTGCCTTCCACATGGGCGAAGCCCGGTCTCAATTCCAAGGTCTTACGGTAGGATTCAAGCGCCTTTTCAGGATCGCCAACCGTCTCGTAGCCTTCGGCCAAAGAGATATGAACTCTCCATACTTCCGGATGATATTCGCGGTTGAGCTCCTGAAGCGCGATCCCCGCCTCAATATTCGAGCCTCTCTGAAGGCCGCTGGTGAACATGGTAAGCGTCAGCTCCGAGAAATCGAAGGTATGACTGCCGTAGAATTCCTCACGCAGGGCCTTGTATTTTTCGACCGCAGCCGCCCCGTCGCCGCTCTCGAGGGTCTGATTGAGGACATCCTCGATCAGTTGCGGGCGCGCCTGACCGCGGTGGCAGGTGACGCAGCGCACCTCGGTCGCCGGGCGCTCCATCTGGCTGGCGATGGCGCTGGTGCGCGCATTGATGTCCGCCACCATTTGAAACATCTGGCGGGCGATCGCTTTGGTTTCCTTGACGTCGGCGGCAAAATCAAATTCTCGCAGAGATTGACCGGCCTCTCCCACATGGCAGTACTGACAGCGCACCCCAAGCCCAAGCGCAACGCCGCGCATGGTCTGCGAAAGCTCGGCCGTCGAGATATCGGCCGGCAGGACCTGCAGATTCTGGGGATCGGCGAAAATGCTCTTGCGCTCCTGGGCGCTGGCGGTGCTCAACACCCCGGCCAAGGCAAGGCCGGCCGTCACAGCGAAGATGGCCCGCATGTCTGTCTCCTCATTTTATCGAGCGTCGATAGCCACAGGCTACTTGAGGCCCCAGCGCGGGGCAAATGAGGAAACATGAAGACGACGCCGGCTAGCGCTGAAAATGGTAAAGGCTGCCGAGGCCAAGGATTTCCGTCAGCTCGTCGAGGGCCCGGTAGCTCTCGCCCATCAGCGACGGGTCGGCCAGGTCATCGGGCAAAAGCCGGTCGCGGTAATGGGTCTTGACCCAGTCCTCCAGGCGCTCGAACTGCGCTTCATCCGGCAGCACGCCTTTATGTACCGCCGACAGCTCCGGCTCGCTGAGGACGACGCGCAGGCGCAGACAGGCCGGCCCGCCGCCGTTGCGCATGCTCTGCCGCAGGTCCAGAAACTCGGCTCTGGTGATCGGCCCGGACCCGGCGGTCAGTTCCTCGAGGTAGGCTCTTGTGCTGTCGATCTCGCGGGCTTCTTCGGGCAGGATCAGCATCATCTCGTGGCCGCCGCTGCCCGGGCGATCGAGGAGCTGCGAGTTGAACAGGTACGATCCGACCGCATCGGCGGCCGGAACCTGGTTGCTCGGCACCCTTACGAAAGCAAAATCGAACCCCGCCCCGGCCCTGCGCAGTGCCACCTCCAGCTCATCGGGGTCCTCGAAGGCCTCTTCGTGATAGAAAAAGACGTTACGGTTGGCCACCGCCACCACATCGTTGTGAAAAGCGCCGGCGTCGATCGCCGCCGGGTTCTGCTGCACATAAAGAGTGCGCGCCGGATCGAGCCTGTGCAGGTGGGCAATCGCCTGGCTGGCTTCCAAGGCCTGGCGGCCGGGAAAGACTTTCGGCGCCTTGCCGCCGCCGAGCCCCTGGCGGCCGTAGACGAACAGCTCAACCCCGGGGTCACCATAGCGGCTGCAGAAACGGCTGTGATTGGCCGCCCCCTCGTCGCCGAACTGGGCCCCGGCCGGCAACGGTTCATGGTGCGCGAAAAGCTTTTCGTCCGGGAAGATTGCCTTAAGCATGCGGCTGGTCGTCGGCGGCTCGATCGAGCGGTGGAACATGGTCGTCAAGTTGGCCGGCGTGATATGCAGCCGGCCGTCCTTGGTATCGGCGCTCGGGCTGATCGTGGCCGCGTTGGCGGTCCACATGGCCGCGGCCGCATAAACGTTACGTAAGACCTCCGGATGGCGGGCCGCCTGCACGATCATCTGATGATCGCTGCCGGAAAATCCAAGCCGCTTAAGGGTCGGCGTGTGCGGCCGCGCATGGGGCGGCAACAAGCCCTGGACAAAACCCATCTCCGCCAGCCGCCGCATTTTGCCCAGTCCCTGGAGCGCCGCTTCCTTGGGGTTGGCGACTTCGAGCGCGTGATCGGCCGAGGCGATATTGCCATGGCTCAGGCCGGCGTAATTGTGGGTTGGGCCGATCAGACCGTCAAAATTGGCTTCGATGGCGCTCACAGATCGATCCCCTTGGGCACATCCGCCATTTCAAGGCGATCCGATGCCGCCTCAAGGCTGGCCACCGGATAGGCGCAATAATCGGCCGCATAGCTGCCGCTCGGCCGGTGATTGCCGGACAGGCCGAAGCCGCCAAAGGGCGCGGCGCTGCTGGCCCCGGTCAGCGGCCGGTTCCAGTTGACGACTCCGGCTCGGGCGCTTTTATAAAAGCTTTCGTAACGGGACCGGTCCTCGGTCAATATGCCGGCCGCGAGGCCATAGCGGGTGTTGTTCGCCTCTTCGATCCCGGCGGCAAAATCCACCACCCTGATGACCTGCAAAAGCGGTCCGAAAATCTCTTCGTCGGGCCGCTCGTTGATGGCGCTGACGTCGATCAGTCCAGGCGAGACGAAGGCCGGTCCACGCTCCAACGGCTCGAGCCTGACGATCGGGCGGCCGCCGGCCCGCTCGAGGCTGCTCTGGGCCGCGGCCACGGCGTTGGCCGCCCCAGCCGAGATCAGTGGTCCCATAAACGGCGGCGGATCGTCGTCCCAGGCGCCGACCCGGATGCCGCCCATGGTCACCCTCAGGACTTCGAGAAACCGATCGCCGTCCGCACCCTGCGGAACGATCAGGCGGCGGGCGCAGGTGCAGCGCTGGCCGCTGGTGACAAAGGCCGACTGGATGGTCAAAAGCGCCGCCGCCTGGGGGTCGCCGGTGCCATCGACAAGTAGTGGATTGTTGCCGCCCAATTCCAAGGCCAGCATGACTTCCGGCCGGGCCGACAGCGTTCTCGATATGGCCGCCCCGGTAGCGGCGCTGCCGGTGAACAAAAGCCCGTCGATCTGGGGGCTTTGCACCAGCGCCTGGCCGGTCTCGCGGGCCCCTTGCACCAGATTGATCACGCCCTCGGGAAGCCCCGCCTCGAGCCATATCTTGAGCGTTTCCTCGGCCGCCCAGGGGGTCAGTTCGCTCGGTTTGAAAACCACTGTATTGCCGGCCAGAAGTGCCGGGATGATATGGCCGTTCGGCAGGTGGGCGGGGAAATTATAGGGCCCGAAAACGGCCATGACGCCGAGCGGCCGGTGCTGCAGGCGGCTGCGGATGGCGCCCGAGGTCTGATGGCGCTGCGGCGTGCGCTCCTCATAGGCCTTGAGCGAATGGTCGAGCTTTGAGGCCAGGGCGCTGGATTCGACCAGCGCGTCCCAGTAGACCTTTCCGGTCTCGCGGCCGATCACCCGGGCCAGCGCATCCTGGCGTTTGGTGGCTGCGGCTCCGAACGCTCTGAGTACCTCGAGGCGCTCCTCGAACGGCCGGCCGCTCCATTGGGCAAGGGCTGCGCGGGCCGCCGCAAGCGCCGCCTCGACGTCCCCGGCAGTGCTGGCGGCGCCCTGCCACAGCACCTCGCCGGTGGCCGGGTCGAGGGACTGAAAGGCGGCCCCGGTGCCGGCGACCCAGGCGCCGTCAATCAGGTTGCCGCTTTCGCTCACGCCGCAACCCCGTTGGGCTCGAGATAGCCGACCTTGTCGCCTTTCTCGAGCCGCAGAGCCGCCGCCGTATCGGCTGGCAGGGAAAGGCTTTGGCCGTCGGCGGCCAGTCTGGCCGGCGTCGCGGCGACGCGGAAGTTCTTTATATCGATATTGGCCACCAACAGTTCCGGGCAGTTGTCGCCTTTCTCCAGACCGCCAAGCGTCGCTTCGCGGTAGGCCCGCACGCTCTTGATCTGATCGCGCCGCGCTTCGAGGACCGGGCCGCCGTCGAAAATGTCCACGGCGCCCCGGTATTTGAACCCTTCGGTTTCGAGAATACGCATGGCCGCGGCGGTATTGACGTGCGGCTTGCCGATCACCTCCTGGGCCTCGGACGACAGGAGATTGGTGTAGATCGGAAACTTGGGCATCATATCGGCGATAAACTGCGAATTTCCCCGGCCGTTGATCTTGTCGGCCTCGGCAAAGCTCATGCGGAAGAAGTGCCGGCCGATGGCGTCCCAGAAGGGCGATTCTCCGGCCTGGTCGACCCAGCCCCTGAGTTCCGCTATCACCGTTTCGGCAAACAATTCGGGCCAGGCGCCGATCAGCAGATAGCGCGACCTGGAGAGCACGCGGCCGATGCCGGCCTTGCGATGGTCGGGGCGCAAATAGAGGGTCCCAAGTTCGCTGCAGCCGGCATAATCGTTGGCCAGGGTCAAGAGCGAACATTCGACCCGAACCTCGGGATCGTGCGACATCTGGGTCAGGTGCAGAAGCTTGTAGTTATAAAAGGGGTCCTTGACTCCGACCTCCGCGTAGACGGCGCTGGTCCCAACGAGCTGGCCTTTTTCGGTCTCTTCGAGGACCAGAAAATAGAGCGCCTCGCCCGGCTTGCCGGCCTGGCCGCCGAAGCTGCGCCCGGATCGCGCGATGCGCTCGGACAGTGCCTGCTTCGAGGTCGGCAGGGTCGTCAAGCCGCCGCCGGACTGGCTGGCAAGATCAACCAGCGCCTCAAGATCCCCGGACTGAACCGGTCGAATAATCAGCATCGTCAGCTCGCCTCCTCGTCTTCAAGTGAAAATTCGCCGGCCGCATATTTCATCAGCATCAGGGCGCTTAACTTGGCACGTTCCGTAAGGCTGTCAACCAGTGCGTATTCACGCTGCGAATGGATATGGCCGCCCCTGACCCCGAGGCTGTCGATGTTGGGCAGTCCGGCTGCGGCCAGATTATTACCGTCGCAACAGCCGCCGGTCGGCCGCCAGCTGATCTCGAGGTCCAGTTCGGCTCCGACGCCGGCCAGAATTTCGAAGAGTCTTCGGTTGGCCGCCGAGAGCGGCTTGGGCGGCCGACTGAAGCCGCCGTGCAGCTCACAGGATATCCCGTCCCGGCCGCGGTGCCGCGCCAGCAGCTTCTCGAGCTCGCCGGCCACCGCCGCCGCACCTTGGTCGTCCCTGACCCGCACGTTGAACCGGCAGATCGCCAGATCGGGCACCACGTTGATGGCGCTACCCCCTTCGATCAGGGCGGCGTTGAGCGTCACCCCGTCGAGCTTTTCGTTGAGTTCGTCCAGCTCGCCGATCATGGCGGCCAGCTTTGTTACCGCGTTGCGGCCGTGCTCGAAATCGCGCCCGGCGTGGGCCGCCCGGCCGCGCACCACAAGCGTAAAATTACCGCTGCCCTTGCGCGCCCCGGCCAGTGTGCCGTCGGCCAGGGCCGGCTCGAAGGTCAAGCCGAAATCCGCCTTTGCCGCCATCTCGACAAGCACCGGCGCCGAACCGTGCGAGCCGATCTCTTCGTCCGAATTCACCAGGACATCGTAGCCGAGCCGCTCGCCGAGGCCGCTTTTCTCAAGCGCCTGGAGCGCCGTCAGCATGACCAGAAGCCCGCCCTTCATGTCGGCGGCGCCGGGGCCATTAAGGGTATTTTCGTCAAGAAATTTCGGCTCCTGAAACGGATGATCGGCCGCAAACACCGTGTCCAGATGGCCGGTCAGCAGAACCCGCCGTTTGGCCCTCGGGCGTTTTGAGAACAGGTGCACGGGACCGTGCGCCACCGGCTCGAGGCTGCCGTCCGAGGCTACCCGCCGGCCGGGCGCCGTCTTGATCTCTTGATAGTCGGCCTGCAAAACCCGGAAAGCCGCCGTCACTTCGGCCCCCATGGCCTTCAGGCCTGCGCCGTTATGGCTACCCGAATTGATGGCCGACCAGGCGACCAGGCGCTCGACCAGGGAGCGGTGCTGGTCGTCGATCCAGGCCAGAGCATCCTTTATTGCCGGGTCCATGGTCACGGCTCAACCAGCCCCTCGGATCTCAGCCAGTCGACGGCTTCTTTCAAGGCTTCGGCGATCGGCCCCGGCGTATAGCCAATTTCAGCGCGGGCCCGCGAAATGTCGACCGCTTTGGGGTGGCGGGCCAGCCGCACGCCCTCAAGGGGCGCCATTGGCCGCCGCTTGGTGATCCGGTTGGCCACAAACTCCGAGAAATAGGCGGCCAGATAAGCCAGCCAGAAGGGCACCCGCCTTGTCGGCATCGGGCGGCCCGAGGCGGCGCCCAGAAGCTCCAGGAACCGGCTCATTTCGAGATTCTCGCCGCCCAATATGTAGCCGCGGCCCACTTCGCCCTTCTCGGCCGCGTAAATGTGGCCCAGCGCCACGTCCCGAACGTTGACGAAATTGAACACGCTGTCGAGATAGGCCGGGGCGGCGCCGGTAAGGAAGTCCCGGATCATGGCGGTTGGCGCGGTCATATTCACATCGCCCGGGCCGATCGGCACGGTCGGATAGACGGTGACGATCCGCCCGCCCTGGCCACTGGCCAGGCGCCCGATCCCCTCCTGCAGGAGTTTTGAATCGGTATAGGGGCCGGGAATGTCAAACAGCGGCCGTTCGTCGTCCTCGCGGATCAGCCCCGGCGAGCGGTTGCGCCAACCCCTCAAGACGGTCTCGGTGGAGGTCAGGACGATGCGCTCCACCTCCTTGGCCACCGCCATTTCGAGCACGATCTCGGTGCCCAGCACATTGACCTGACGGAACAGGCGCTTGTCCAGCGCCCACAGATGGGCGTAAGAGGCCAGGTGAAAAAGTGTATCGATACCGTTTAAGGCGCTACGCACCACGTCCGGCTCGAGGATCGAGCCCTCGATCGTTTCGACCTGGCTGGGGAATCCTGCCGCCCTGACCGCCGGATCGAGCACCTTGACGTTGGTCCCGCGGGCCAAAAGCGCCGCCACCAGATGGCGGCCGATAAAGCCGGCCCCGCCGGTCACCAGCGCTGTGGCGATCTTATGCATGGCCGTCCCTTTGGCAGACCAGCAGCTTGTTGTCAAAGCCCGAAGCCACCATCAGCCAGTCGCCGTAGGGCGCCGCCACGGTAACGCCGTTCAAGGTTTGGCCAGGGAATATATGAAGATAGGGCGGCTCGGCCGGCGAGCGCCAGTCGAGGCGCACCATGCCGCCCGGTGCGGTATCGATGCCGAACCAGCCGCGCATAAAGGCCGCGAAACGGTAGATATTGGGGAACACCGCCAGATAGAGCCGGCCCTCGGCGTCCCAGCTGAAATTATCGGGACTGCCCGGCAATGCGATGCTGCGCTCGGGTTCGATGCTGCCGTCCCCGGCCAGCAGAGCCTCGAGATCATAGATATGGACCGCCTTGTCGCGGGTTGCCGAGACCAAAAGCTTTTGCCGACCGGCGCTCTTCGGGGTCAGGGCCAGGCCGTTGGCATAGCCGATACGGCTGGCCACGACCCGCGGCCGGCCGCCCTCGAAGGCCAGCACATAGGCATCTTTCCAGCCCAGAAGCTCCTCGATAAACTGGGCGCCGGGGGTGCAGGCGCCGTGATCGTTCGAGACCAGGAAGCGGCGGTTATCGAGCGCCACGAGATCATTAGGTCCGCACATCAGGGGATCACGGATGGTCGCCACCGGGGGTCCCAGATCTTCTATTGTCTGGCCTTCAAGATCGAAAATCTCGACCGTCGGATCGATCCGCGGCTGGCCCTCCACCATGATGTGGCGGCGGTTGATGACGAACAGCGCCTGGCCCCTGCCGTCCGGTGCATAAAGCGCGATGCCGTGCGGCCGGAACGGCTGCCGGGCGGCAAAGGAGGCCGATAGATCCCTGACCGTAATCTCGCCGGAACCGGCAAGGTCATCAAGGTCGAGCCGAAAAATGCCGCCCTTTGTGGTCAGCGGGCCGCCGGCCGATATCTCCGCTTTGAGCCGAAAGCGATTGTAGGCCGAAATATAGGCCACCCCGCGGCCTGTATCGACCACGATATCCTCGGGTCCTTCGACCAGGTCGCCCGAGCCTTCGATGCGCAACAGCCGGACGGTGCAGGAAAGATGCCCGGCCGCCGGTGCGAAGATCTCGTGGTGATGCAACAGCACGACCAACCCCAAGGCCAGAACCACGGCCAGCGCGGCGAGGATTTTCAGGATCCGCTTCATGGGCCCTCCGCGCTCGGCACGCCATAGCCCCATTTTGCGATAAAATGGCCCCAGGCCACGCCGACCCGCGCTGTCTCGGCGGTCGGATAAAGATAGACATTCTTTTTATAGCCGCGGACGCTGTCCAGATAGCTAAGATATTCGGGCCGCGCCGCGGCGTACCCCTCGAGCTCCAATTGCCCATAAAGGCGGGCCATCTGCTCCATCGGCTGGGCCTGCAGGTCCGCGAACCGCATTTCATAAAACCGGTTGGCCGGCAGGCCGGCACTGTCGCTCTCCAAGGCTCGCATCATGCGCGAATAGCTCTCGAGAATATGCGCGTCCAGATCGATCTGCGGCGGCTTTTGCAGCGCCAACTGATCGAACAGCTTGTGGTAAAAGTTCCGCATGGAGAAAAAGATTTTGTAGGGGTTGCGGTGAATGTGAATGAATTTGGCTTCCGGCCAAAGCCTTAATAGCTGCTTCAGGCGGGCCGTGTAGACCGGGTTCTTTATGACCAGCCGGGCGCCCGGTGCCTCAAGCTGCAGCTTTAGATAATAATAACGCTGGCGCCGCTCCCAGGCGGCGATCTGCGGTTCGCCGAGCCGCTCGAAATAAATGCCGCGCTCGAAGTTCTCAGCGAAGCGCCGGGGGAAATAAAGGCCGTGATAGAAGGACACCGGGCTCATGTTGGCCAACCCAATCTCGTCTTCCTGCGGGCTGTCCGGCGCCACCGGTATGTTGTCGATATAGCGGCCCTCGGGCAGGGCCTTGGCCAAAGCCGGCCCAAACAGCCGGGTCAGGCTTAGAAAATCCCACGGCAGCGCGGTGGCAAACGGCGAGACGGTGTGAAAATGCTCGGCCCGGCTCATGATATTATAAAGATGGGTGGTGCCGCTGCGCCAATGGCCGAGGATAAAGATCGGCGGCGTGATCGGCTCGACGCTCGAGCGCCTGGCCGCCACCCAAACGCTGTCGGCCAGCGTAAACGGCAGGCGCAACAGACTCGCCAGCATGGCCAGCGTGACTTGCGGCAGCGAACCCGGGCTGACTCCACGGTTGGCGAACAAGACCCTCAAAAGCGTCAGCGGGTCGGCCCCGCTCAAGGGGTGCGACAGTCGCCGCCGTGCTTTCCTTTGATCTTCAGATGACGCCACCAAGGCCCCCGGATGGCAGGGTTAATCGTCGACGTCCTCGCCCGCCTCAAGGTCCGCCACCTTGGTTTTTATCACGGCCAGAAGGCCCTCGTAACCCTTATCCCGTACGATCGGCGAAAATTCCGAGCGCCGCATCGCCAGCTCGCTGAACTTACCGTCCACATAGACGTCGATGATCAGCCAGCCGGCCTCCCGGGACCGCATAAGATAGTCGATCCGCACCTCGTCGCCGTCGGCCTTGACCAGCCGGGTGCGCACGAACAACCGGCCGCCGCGCACCTCCTTTTCGGACAGGGTCTCGAAGCGCTGACCAGAATAGCCATGGAAGCGGGCCGCGTAATTGGCCAGGGTCAAGCGCCGAAAGGCATTGGTCAGCGCCGTCTTCTGGTCGTCCGAAAAGCCCTTCCAATGACGGCCGGAGGCGACCCGGGTCATGAAAGTCGAATCGAAATCGTCGGCCACAAAGGGTTCGAGATGCTGGCGCCGCGCCTCATAGTCCATTTCGTCTTCTTTCTGCATGACGTGGATGAGGGCGGCGTGAAAGGCGTCTATGACCTCGCCAGCCGTTGACGCCTGGGCTCGAATCGGGTCCACTGCCATCAGCACCAGGATCCCGGCCAGGATCCGCAGCCATTTGGGAAAAACAGATCTGGGCTTCATTTTGGTTCAACTCCGGCAATGATCAGATTTGGCACAAAAATCCTGGCCAGGTGGCTGGCTAGCTGGATCGGCTGGGTTCTGCGCTCGGCCCGCCTGGTGGTTGGTGTTTCCATCGTCATAACCGTGGCACTCCTTTACTACACGGTCCAAAACATCTCGATCAACACCGATACCGACAAGATGATCGATCCGGAGCTGGACTTCCGCCGGGTCTATGCGGAGTTCAACCAGACCTTCCCGCAGTTCGCCGACAGCTTTTTGATCGTCATCGACGCCGCATCGCCCGAGGAGGCGGACTTGGCGGGCCGAGAGCTCCTGTCCGGTCTCGAGGCCCGGCCGGAGCTGTTTCGTCACGCCTACGCCCCGGGATTCGGTCCTTTTTTCGACCAGAATGGTTTTTTATTCCTCAAACTTGACGAACTTGTGGCGCTGTCGGACCAGTTGGCCGGGGCTCAGCCGATCCTCGCGGCGCTGGCCGAGGATCCCAGCCTTTTCGGGTTTTTCGAGGTCCTCTCCCTGGCCGCCGAAGATGCGGCCGAAGACCAGGAAACGCCGGCCGAGCTGGCCGAGGTTCTCGACCGCATCGCCGAGGTGACGCTGGCCCTGGCGCGCGGCGAGGAAAAATACCTGAGCTGGGCCGAGATGTTCGATCAGGGCGACGATCCGTCCAAGGCCCGCCGGCGCTTGGTGATGGTCCGGCCGGTGCCGGATTTCTCGCGGCTGCAGCCGGCCAAACCGGCCCTCCTGGCGGCCCGCGCGCTGGCCCGTGAGATCGAACAATCGGCGCCCGGTCTGCGCCTGAGGATCACCGGCAAGATGGCGCTGGGGACCGATGAGCTTAAAAGCGTCTCCGACGGCATGTATCTCTCGGCCTCGGTCAGCCTGGTTCTGGTGGCGCTCGTGTTGGGCTTCGGTATCCGCTCGCTGCGGCTGGTGGCGGCCTCGCTGATTACGCTGCTTACCGGGCTCGTCTGGACGGCTGCCTTTGCCATTTTCGCGATCGGATATCTGAACATCATCTCGATTGCTTTTGCGGTTCTGTTCATCGGGCTGGGGATCGATTTTGCGATCCACTTTTCGCTCCGCTACCGCGAGGAAGCTCAAAAAACTGCCGATAGCCAAGCGGCGCTGAATGCGGCGGCGCTGGCGGTCGGCGGGCCTTTAAGCCTGGCCGCGCCCACCACAGCGCTGGCCTTTTTCGCTTTTACGCCGACCGGATACGCCGGGCTGGCGCAATTGGGGCTGATCTCCGGGACCGGCATGTTCATCTCGCTTTTTACATCGCTCAGCCTTCTGCCGGCCTTGCTTTCGCTGATGCCGCTGAAAGCGCAGCCGGCGGCGGCGAAAAAACAAATCAGGCGCGGCGCCGGCTGGATCGTACGCCACGGCCGCGCGGTGGCCCTGGCCGGGGTTGTGGCCGGCCTGGCGGCGCTTATCCTGGTGCCCGATGTGCGCTTCGAGATCGACCCCATCCGCCTCAAGGAGGCCAACACCGAATCGGTCGAGGCCTATCTTGAATTGTTGGAGGACAGCAAATCCTCGCCCTACGCGATCCAGCTGGTGGTCGATTCCGAGTCAGAAATCGGCGCTTACAAGGCGCGTCTGGAGGCGCTTGAAGTCGTGGACAGCGTCGTCAGTCTGCACAGCTTCGTGCCCGACGACCAGGACGAAAAACTCGAGATTCTGTTCGATGTTGCGACCTTTATGACCCCACTGCTGCTGGCTGATCCGGCGGTCACGCCAAGCCCCATCGCGGCGGCCGGGCCGGCCACCACCGAGCTGATCGCCGATCTCGAGAGGCTGAGCAAAAGCCAGCCCGGAACACCGTTGGCGGCCAGCGCGGCGCGGCTTGGTGAGGCGCTTTTGGCCGTCGATGCGGGCCATGCGGTACGGCTCAAGGCGCTCGAGATATCGCTCTTGAGGTTTTTCCCGGCCACCCTCGACAAGCTGGCCTCGGGGCTCGGGGCGACCGGCGTAGCGCTCGATGATCTGCCTGTGGGGCTGCGCGATCGCTACCAAGCGGCCGATGGCCGTCAGCGGCTGGCTATCTTCCCGACCGCCGATCTAGCGGACGAATCAGCCCTCAAGCATTTCGTTGAGATGGTCAGCCGCACGGCCCCCCGGGCCACCGGCCGGCCGGTCCAGATCGCCCGCTCCGGTGAGATCGTCGTCCGCTCGATGATCCAGGCCACGACCTGGGCGGCCATTTTGATCGTCGGCTTCCTGCTGTTGATTCTGAGGCGCCCCTCGGACATCGCCTTTATCACCATCCCGGTCCTTCTGGCCGCCCTGATGACCGCGGCGGCCACGGTCCTTTTTTCGATCCCGTTCAATTTTGCCAATGTGATCGTGTTGCCGCTGTTGATCGGTCTTGGGGTCGACAGCGGCATTCATCTGGTCTTGAGGGCCCGCGAGGAGCGTTCCGGGCGCGGGCTATTGGCAACCAGCACGCCGCGGGCCGTGCTGTTAAGCGCTCTGACCACCATCGGCTCGTTCGGCAGCCTGGCATTATCGGCCCACCGCGGTACCGCCAGCATGGGCGAATTGCTGACCATATCGGTCACCCTGACCCTGATCTCGGCTCTGGTCATCCTGCCCGGCCTTCTGGCCTGGCGGGAGGGTCGCGCAAAGGCAAAAGAAAACACAGATTTTTGAATTGAACACTTGCGAAACCGGCGGGCATAACAGTAAACAGAAGCGACCATCTAAATATGAGTGAAAGGGTCCGAAATTGTCCGTTCCGCTAATCCAGCAGCTGCGCGTCGGCAGCTATATTCTCAAGCAACGCCTGAAGGGCAACGACAAATATCCCTTGGTGCTGATGCTCGAGCCGTTGTTCCGCTGCAACCTGGCCTGCGCCGGCTGCGGCAAGATCGATTATCCGACCCCGATCCTCAACAAGCGCCTGAGCGTCGAAGAGTGCCTGGAGGCGGTCGACGACTGCGGCGCCCCGATCGTCTCGATTCCGGGCGGCGAGCCGCTTTTGCATAAGGAGATCAAGGCGATCGTCGACGGCATCATCGCGCGCAAGAAATTCGTCTATCTGTGCACCAATGCACTTCTGCTGATCAAGAAGTTGGACCTCTTTACCCCGTCGACCTATTTGACCTTTTCAATCCATCTCGACGGGCTCAAGGAAGAACACGACGCCTCGGTCTGCCAGGAGGGTGTTTTCGAGCGCGCCGTCGCGGCGATCAAGGAAGTGGTCAAGCGCGGCTTCCGGGTGACCGTCAACGCGACCCTGTTCGACAATGCGCGGGCTGATCGCACGGCCGAGTTTTTCGATTTCGCAATGACCCTCGGGATCGAGGGCGTGACCATCTCGCCGGGCTATGCCTACGAGCGGGCCCCCGACCAGCAGCATTTCCTGAACCGCCGCCAGACCAAGCAACTGTTCCGCGATATCTTCAAGCTAGGCAAGGGCAAAAAGTGGGTCTTCAACCAGTCGACGCTATACCTCGATTTCCTGGCCGGCAACCAGGAATACCATTGCAAGCCATGGGGCAACCCGACCCGCAATATCTTCGGTTGGCAGCGGCCCTGCTATCTGCTGGGCGAAGGCTATGCCGCGAGCTTTAACGAGCTGATGACCACCACTGACTGGGATTTGTACGGCACCGGCAATTATGAGAAATGCGCCAACTGCATGGTCCATTGCGGTTACGAGCCGACGGCGGTGGACGAAACGGTCCGCCACCCGTTCAAGGCCCTGATGACCAAACTCAGGCCGATCCGCACCGACGGTCCGATGGCGCCTGAGATTTCGCTCGCCAACCAGCGCCCGGCCGAGTTTATTTTCGAAAAACACGTCGAAGAGGCGATCGCCGAAATCGAATCAGAAAAACTGGCGAAAGACTTGGCGAGCGACGCGGCTTAATCGATTTAGAGCACCGATCAAATCGGCCATCAGCCCGACCAGCGGCAGCAGATCGGCCGGCCGCCTGGCCAGGTTCTTAAATAGTTTCACCGGATCTGTAGTGCCGTCCGGGCGCATCAGCCCAAGCGTCGAGTGCGGCAGGGAATCTGCCGCCTCATCGAGTACAATCCGCAGGACCGCGAAGGCGAGGCCGATCTCGCGTGCCGCCCGGGCCAGATGGCCCGATTCCATATCGACGGCCACGGCGCCCGTAACCGCGGCAAGGCGCTTTTTTTCGTCGCGGCTGGCGACCTCGCTGGCGACGCACAAGAGATCGCCGCCGTGCCCCACCTGCGGCCCCAGGCCTTGGGCGATCACAGCGACGAGCCCCGGGTCGGTCGGAAATTCGGGTCCGCCCTCGAAAACGATTTTCCGCGGCACGACGAGGCTCGAGGTCTTGAGATCGCTGGACAGCGCCCCGGCCAGGCCGATGCTCAAGAGCGTATCGGCCCCGTGCTCGGCAAACGTCCTGGCCAGGTCTTCGATGCGCTCCTTATGGCCGCCGCAGGCTGCGATGAAGATGCGGTCTTCGAGCCGCTCAAGGCGAACCGCCCGCCTTAAAACCTGAGCCTCGACGGCAAGGCCGGTGATGACGCCGATTTGTCTTACATGCCCCATTGGA
>JADFIA010000073.1 GCA_022566895.1 Pseudomonadota bacterium | reverse complement strand
GCGCCTTCGAAAGCCATTTTGAAGACGACATGGGGCCGTAGCTCAGTTGGGAGAGCGCAGCGTTCGCAATGCTGAGGTCAGGGGTTCGATTCCCCTCGGCTCCACCATCCACTCTTGGCCGAACCGGGGTGCTCCGGTCTACTTTCCATATCCTTAAATATTTCAATGGGTTAGCGGTATATCCAGCGCGCTGTCGGGACACAGAGACGCCGCTTTCAGACCAATTTGGCGGCACCACCCGATTGGTCTCTGGAGGCTGTTTTCATGAGGTTTCGTTGATGTCTCGCGCCGCTCCGCAGGCGAAGTCATATTCGCCCAGCGGCCAGCAGACCTTGGGCCAGCCACGCTGCCGCCAATAATCGACCAGACCGGTCGCCAGCGCCAGCGCCTTAAAGCGCTCGGTTGCGCGAACCCGGGCCATGAAGTCAAAGTTATAACGCCCCGACCAGCCGCCCCGTTCAAAAGCATAATATTCCATGGAGTCAAGCAAGCTGTCGTCACCGCCAAGGTAATAGGCGTAAATGGTCAGAAAACGCGCGCCGGTCCAGCCCTCTGGCCTGGTCCAGTTTTGGCCCGCGATCCGGGCGCGCAAGGGCGCAAAATCCAATGGCGGGTCGGTTTCTTTCAGGGTTTTTTCCCAGTAGCCATCATTAGCCTCTATAAGCGACAGGACTTTTTCCGGACGCTCCTGAACCAAATAGCCCTCGATCAGCACCAAGGTCGGCCACATAAAGGTGGGTTGAATCTCAAGGGCCTTTTGCCATGCGGCCACCGCCTCTTCCGGGCGGCCGGTGTTAGACAGGCCTTCTCCATAAAAAGCCAATGCTAGGGGTGCGTTTGGCTCCAGCCCGATGGCTTCTTTTGCCAATTCGAAAGCCCGGTCAAAATAAAATACCCATTTGTAAAACTCGTGGTAATCCTCGAGAATTTCGATCGAAGTCGGATCAAGGGCATAGGCCTTTTTATATTCGTCTTCAGCCGCGGCGAAGACCCCTCGGCTACGCAGGGCGTTGGCCAGGGCGTGGCGAGCTTCGGCCAGATCGGGGTCAAGCGCCACCGCCTTGGCGGCAGCCAGTTCGGCCTCGCTCAACAGGCGCATTCCGTTTACGGGTTTGCCGTCGAAGCTGCTCATATAAGCGGGCATAACCTCTTTAGCCACAGCCATGGCTGCCCAGGCGGGGGCGAAGTCCGGCTCCACAGCCAAGACCTCGCGCAAGATAAGGACTGCTTCCCCGAGGCCCTCGCCGCGCTGACGGATCAGACGCCGGGCTTTTAAATATTGATCGTAGGCGGCCATATTGGTCATGCGGTTAGAGACCAGGCTGCCCGAGGCCAGCCCCAGCGGCGCCTGGACCGCATCGGCAATGGCAAAGGCGATCTCCTCCTGGATGGCAAAAACATTTTCGTACTTGCGGTCATAGATCTCGGACCATAGGTGAAAGCCGTCCTCGACGCGCACCAACTGGGCGGTGATCCGCAAATCGTCGCCGGCCCGCCGCACGCTGCCCTCGACGATGGTCTCAACCCCCAATTCGCGGCCGATCTCGCGCACATCGCGGTTCAGACCCTTGTAGGAAAAGGCCGAGGTGCGGGCCGCCACCTGCAGGCCGGGCACCTTGACGAGGGCGTTCAATATCTCCTCGGTAATACCGTCCGAGAAATATTCCTGCTCCGGGTCGGCCGACATATTCACAAACGGCAGGACGGCGATGGAGGTCAGGTGGACCAACCTTTGCGGGCCCTCGGCCTCGGAGACCAACCCCTGGCGCTCCCAGATGAAATAGCCAAGCGCCACAACGAGGGCCCCAATGATGACGAAATCGAGCTTGCGTCCGGTCGAGTGGGTGAGGGAGGCACTTCTGTCGACCTCCTCGGTCTTCATCACGCCCTCGGGGGTCACCTCGTAGGCCCAGGAAAAGAGGAGTACAATTGGCAGGCCGACGAGCACGGCAATGATAAAGAAAGTCGGTACCCACTCGGGCATCCCGAGCCGCGGGGCTATGGTGTCGATGACCTCGATGATCAGCCAGCCGACCACCACGTAAGCAATGGCGACCCGTACCACGTTGCGGCGCTTTAGTTCCTCGAAAAGATGCCCCATGCTTGCGAAGCCCTTTTTGCTGCAAGCCGGACGGTAACATAAATTCGGTGATCAATGGAATATCGGGTGGCGGTTAACGTCAAAGAGTCCGCTTTGGGTCAAAAGCGGACCCTTTCTCTGGTCATGCAAACTGGCTTCCGTGGACTAATTGCGTGGTTTCCGGCCCTCTTTGATGGTGAGGTCTTCACGTCCACGATCTGAAGGCCTACGGCACACCCTGGAAGGGGGGCCCACGGGGTTCAGCTTGAACTGAGCCAGTGCAATTATATGGATGAAGCCTCGCCTTCCCGCTATGATGAAAATCGGGCGACGGGAACCCGCCGGCTGCTGGAGAAGTGCCTGGTGCTGGCCCGGGGTTTTGCTGTGGCCTGAGGATCAAGTGCAGTATTTCGAGTCATGATCTTGGAGAGGTTTTATGGGCAGTAAGCGGCAGTCCATACAAAGTTTCTTCGCCGAAAACGGCGTCAGTGCGGAGCGGCTGCTTTATGGAAGGGTGCCGCACGCTGACCGCCGGGGATTTCTGAAAGGGGCGGGGCTGGCAGGTCTTTCGGTGCTGCTCGGATCGGCCATTCCGTTTCAGCGAAGCCTGCCCTTGGGATTGATCCCGGTTGCCCTAGCCGATGCAGAGGTGATGGCCGGCAAGGACGGCCTGAGCGTTTTGAACGATCGCCCGGTCAACGCCGAGACACCGCCGCATCTGCTTGATGACGAGGTTACACCCACGGCCCGCCATTTCATCCGCAACAACGGCATCCCGCCGGAAAACATGGATGCAGCGGGTTGGGAGCTGACGGTGGACGGCCTGGTCAAGAACCCGCTCAAGCTTTCTATCGATCAACTGAAATCCGATTTCGAGGTTGTGACCCAGAATCTAGTTATCGAGTGCGGTGGCAATGGACGGGCCTTTTTCGAGCCGCCGGCACGGGGCAACCAGTGGACGCTTGGCGCTGTTGCCTGCTCGGCCTGGACCGGGGTTCGGCTGGCCGACGTGCTTCGGGCTGCCAGTCCGAAGGGTGGCGTTATCTACACGGCGCACGAAGGAGCGGACAGCCATCTGTCGGGCGATCCGGGAAAGTTCCCGATTTCTCGGGGCGTGCCCATCGCAAAAGCAATGAATTCATCAAATCTTATCGCCTTTGAACAGAACGGCGGGCCCATCCACCCCATGAACGGGGCTCCGCTGCGCCTCGTGGTGCCCGGTTGGCCCGGCTCCTGTTCGCAGAAGTGGCTGACGCGCATCTGGCTGCGGGACCGTGTCCACGACGGGGCCAAGATGACCGGCACCAGTTACCGCGTGCCGAAGCACCCCGTGGCCCCGGGCACCAGAGTGCCCGAGGAGGATTTTGAGATCATCCAGGCGATGCCGGTCAAGTCATTGATCACGTTTCCCTCAACCGGTACAAAGACAGAGCTGGAAACGATTACGGTTCGGGGCCACGCTTGGGCCGGCGACCGGCTGGTCAATCGGGTAGAGGTCTCCAGGGACTTCGGCGCCACCTGGCAGGAAGCGCGCTGCGACGATCCGGTCAATCCTTACGCATGGCAGCGTTTCGAAGCGACGCTCGGCCTGCCGGAAAAAGGATATTACGAAATATGGGCCCGGGCCACCGACGACGCGAGCATCAGCCAGCCCTTTGCCATTGACTGGAATCCCAAGGGCTATCTCAACAATTCCTACCACCGCATCTCTGTAACCCGGGTCTGATTATGCAGGGGTGGCTCCGCAATCTGGCTGTTCTGTCTCTGCTACTATGGCCCAACCCCGCGGCGGCCATCGATGAGGAAATCTACGAAAAAATGCCGCCCGGAGAGGCCAAGGAACTGGTGTTCGGCCATTGCAGCGCCTGTCACTCCATGAAACTCGTTGTCCAGCAGGGCCTTTCCCGGGACGGCTGGGCGGACGTTCTCGATTACATGTTTAAGGAACAGGGCATGATGGAATTGAGCGCCGATGAACGCCGGCGCATCCTCGATTATCTGGCCTGCTGGTACGGTGAAGATCGGGCCGCGACCAAGCGCGAAAAGCCCTAGCGGGCCGCCTTAAATTTCTCCAGAACGGCAAGCAGTCCATGAAGATCCAAGAACATGTCGGCCGGCAGGTTGTCAAATACAGAAAAGCCAACGGCCTCAGCCAAGAGCAGCTAGGCTCCGAAGCCGGATAGAAAAGCGTCCGCTTTGGGTCAAAAGCGGACTCTTTTCGCTTCATGATTTCGCCAATGATATTTCCCTGTTCCGCAAATTAAATTCCCTGATACTTCGAAATAATTCCCTGTTAATTTATGTAGGGAATTTCGCCGAAAACCCCATTGTTTCTGCGGGTTACAGAGGGGCCAAATTCACGGATTCGGCTCAAAAACGCAAAAATTCCCTGTATTTTCCCTGTTTAACAGGGAAATCGCTCCCAAATCTCAGGAGACCAGTTCGCTCTAGACTGCACCCACCACCATTATTTTCAATTACTTTCGGATTTGGCTGGCCATTCTCGCCAGTCTTGAAC
>JADFIA010000037.1 GCA_022566895.1 Pseudomonadota bacterium | reverse complement strand
GTCCTCGGCCTCGTAGATGCAATAGGTGCGATCGGCGGTGACGTAGGAATGCACCCATTTGATCCGCTCACCGATCTCGTCGAGGGCCGCGTTCGAGGTTTCGGCCGCGCCCTTCATCTGGGCGTTGTCGAAGCCGCCGATGCCGGGAATATGCCGCTCGATGACATATGTTTTCATATGGTCCTCCGCTTACTCGCCGGGCCTTGGTGCCCCGCAAGCGCTCGATCTTAAGGATTCCGGGCGGCCGGGCAAGGGCCGAGGCTGAAAGTTATGGCCAAATGCGCTATAATCGGGCCCGGCCCGGTTGCGGGCCCTTTTGGGAGAGGTGAAATGAAACAGGCAACAACGATCGCCGTGGCCCTGCTCGGGCTGGTGGCGCTGGCCCATGTACTGCGGGTGGGCTTCGGCCTCGAGGCCGTGGTCGGCGGCTGGAACGTGCCGATGTGGGTCAGCTATATCGGCGTGCTGCTGCCCGGCGGCCTGGCCTACTTGGTCTACCGCGAACACCAGGCCTGACAGCGCAAGCGGCTAAAGTTATTGTTAGCTGAAAGATGCGGCGCATGAATGGTCAGTGCCCCCCTAATCTGGCCAGGCTCAGGACCTGGCGCCGGGTTTTGGGGCCGTAGGTCAAAAACGACGGATCCGGATGGGTTTGATAATCGGCCTTGGCCCGGGCCAGCGCCGTCAGATATTTGAACTCGCTGCCGGGGCCGCCGTGCAAGCGGCATAAGGCCGGCAACCGGCCGGCGCTTTTAGCCGGCCTCGGCAAGGGCCGGAAAACACCGGGACCAAGCAAGATCACAAGACGCCTTATCCTGCCCCTGCCCATCTGCACTTACCGGTGGAGGGATCAAGATTTTCGGGCTAATCTAATCGGGCCGCCTGTGGATTGGCGGCGGGGAGGAAGATAGAGATGGCCCAAATATACCTAAAACTTGAAATCGAGGGCAGCCGAATCAAGGGAGAAAGCTCGGTACGACTTCAGGGTCGCGAGGACGCGATCGAGTGTGCGTCCTTTGTCTGGGGGGGCCAGGTGCCTTTCGACCCGGCTAGCGGCGAGCGCGCCGGGAAACCGGAACACACCCCGGTAGAGATAGAGAAGCGTATCGACAAATCGACGCCTCTTCTGATCAAGGCATTTTGCAACAACGAACCTGTCGACCTCGCCGAGTTTATGTTTTTCCGGACCGAAAAGGACGGCACGGAAGAAAAATTTTATACCGTGCGACTGACCGGTGGCCACATCTCCAGGGTTACGCAGATCAGTCAAGAGCGTATTGTGGCCGGCGACCAGCCGCCGCCAATGATGGAAAAGGTCGCCTTTGTGTTCAAGGAAATTGAATGGAAGTACGAGATCGATGGCGGCACTTACGCTGATTCCTGGGCCTCCTAATCATCAGGCAGGTCTTGGCAGCTGGAATTCCCCAGCCCCGATGTCCGCTTATGGCTAAAAGCGGACTCTTTTCATGATCATGTAAGAGTCGGCATTTGACCATTGAAGAAGCGTCCGCTTATGACCCAAAGCGGCGCCTATTGATCAGTTTGCTATTGACCCTAGGCTGGGGCTGACACGAATGTGCCAGCCCCAATAAGGGCCTGGATTGCCTATTCTATGCGATCTTCCGCGATAGGGTCGGCGCCGCGAAGGATCAGCTCACTTTTTTCAGGCAGGCAACCGTCAATATGATCGCAATACCGGATGCGAACAGGGTTCCGACAGCCTGGACGACCTGCATGTAATCGAACGCCGCTTGGCCCATTACGGCCTCAAATATAGCGCTGCCGACAATAAAGGCGATGGTCAGGCCGATGAATTTCGGGATAAAGCCGGTGATCGAGCCGGTCAGCACGGAAATGAGATCGGAGCCGTCCGAATCGCCGCCGCCCAGTGCCAGCACGACCACGGCGGTCCACAGGAACGCCGTCGAAATGCCGCCCGCGTCGGTGGCGTAAAAGGGCTGAACCCCAACCCAAAACCACACAAACGCGAACACACCCCCAACCACTGCAAACAGGTATTTATTATCCATGTCACTCCCCTTTGTTTGGATGAACATTTGAGACGCTAGACGCGAATCGTTCATTTGACAAACCTAAAAAGGGAAATAGTCATATTTTGTGGCCCCCGAGGGGGCGTCGGCGGTGGCGGGACAACAGGCTGGGATCGCCTGGCACATGATCTCAAAATGCCCGCCGATGGCCAAAAGCGGACCGTTTCGAAGTCGGTCCGTCAATACCTGAAAAAGACGGCGCCCCAGGGACTGGGCCAAAGGAATATGATCTGGCGGTTATGATCTGGCCGTGATGATCTGGCGCAGAGGATCCATTGGATACGATCAGATTGGAAAGGGTCTAAATTTGGTACTTTGCCGGCGGTACCGCCTTGCGGTTACGGTGCAGACACAGGCAATCGTAAAGCTCTTCGACCTTGGCGCTCGCGGTGTTGGTGAACAGGGCCGGAACCAGGCCATGGATCAGCGCCGCAAAGCCACACAGGATCATGCGGCCGCCGAAGCTGAAGGCCATGCCCATATGCTCGAAATAGCCCTCTTCGACCGAGCGCGGATGTTCTAGGAAAACTCTGTCAATCACCGCAACCCTCCCCAAATACTGTGATTCGTCTCTAGAATTATATCTCATTTCTGATCGAATTTCATCCCAAACCTCTTTACATTGCCGGTCAAATTTGGGATATTATCCCAATATTATGGAGATTATTCGAACATGCTCGACAAACTCGATGTCAAGATTTTGGCAGCCCTCCAGGACGATGCGTCGCGCCCGGTGGCCGAAATCGCGGACGAGGTCGGTCTTTCCAAGAATGCCTGCTGGCGGCGCATTAAGGCACTCGAGGATGACGGCGTGGTGTCGCGGGGCACCGCCCGTATCGACCCGTCCGCGGTCGGTCTCGGGGTCACCGTGTTCGTGGCCCTGAGGACCAGCCAGCACGACGATGTGTGGCTGAAGGGTTTTACCGACGGCTTGAAGGCCATCCCCGAGGTCGTCGAGTTCTACCGCCTGAGCGGCGAAGTGGATTATCTATTGAAGGTCCTGGTCTCGGACATCGAGGACTACGACCGGGTCTACAAGCGCCTGATCGCCGTGGCCCCGCTGACCGATGTCTCGTCGTCGTTTGCCATGGAGACGATCAAGGCGACCACCATCCTGCCCCTCGACCGCATCCCGGTTTGAATAGAGTCCGCTTTTGACCCCAAGCGGACATCGGCTTCAAGACCGCATCCTTGGCAGATATCAAACTTTCGATGATTTATAGTGCCTCACCAAAAATAGTGCGCCATACGCTCGGATCAGGATCAACACATTTGGTCAGCCCAAAGGGCCAAAGGATTCAAAATGTAATTGATCAGCAGGAACGCCTCCGCGCTCAAGGTCGGTTTGCAAGGCGGCCATGAAAGGGGTCGGACCGCAAATGTAATAGTGCGTGTCAATCCGATCGATGAGATCGCTCAGTAAAGCACCATTGATGCGACCCTCACTGTCGAAATCCACCCCGATCGCATCCTCCGGACGCGGCCGACTATAGGCTACATGAACTCGTACATTCGCGCTTTTTTCTGCGAGTGTGGTTACCTCTCGGGCAAGCGGATGGTGCCGACCGTCGCGCGCTCCGTGAATAAACCAGACGGGACGATCTCCGGCTTCCGCGGCCAGGGCGTGGAGCATACTGACCAATGGAGTTAATCCTACGCCGGCACTAACGAGCGCTAACGGGCATTTACTGCAGGTCATCATGAATTCGCCAGCTGGTTTGCGGGCATCAATGATTGTCCCGGTTTCGACATGATCGTGCAAAAAACGCGAGGCGAGGCCCTTTGGCTCGCGCTTGACGCTAATCCGATAGTGATCCAGAGAAGGCCCGCTCGAAATCGAATAAGTGCGGCGAACCGGTTCTTCATTCCCCGGAACGTGGAGCTCGATGGGAAGGTGCTGGCCCGCCGCAAACGGATGGAGTGGACCTCCGTCGCGTGCCTCGAATAGGAAGGACGTGACGGTGTCGCTTTCCGGTCGCTTTTCGACCAGCCGCAACGAGCGAACGGACTCTGCCTCCGCCTCCCACCGCAAAGGCACCGCGGAAGGCAGTTCCACGATTTCTTCGATGGTAAAAGTTACCAGTCGCCGAGCACCCGGGATGCGATCTATCTCTTTCGACTCCCAGTCGATTTCCGCCCGTCCTGTGAGCTGCAGAAGGCTGCCCGTTTCAAAATCAATAAATAGAAATCCTGCTCGCGGATCGAGAATGAGGTTGCCGATCGTGTTGAAGTGGTTATTGCCCGCATAGTCTGGAAACTCAAATTTTGTGCTATCGATAACCCGCACAAAACCGCGATCGCCGCCGCGGTGAGAAGCGTCCATGCCGAAGGTGGCACTTTCTCCATCGCCGCGGTATCCACTGGCAACGAAGAATGTATCGGCAGCGGCGATCCAATCTTTTTGCGATTGTGTCAACCGATTACTATTCTTCGGAGTTCCCGCCGGCTCGTTCTTGACACGTCGCCACTCGCGCTCCCGAATATACTGCGGACAGTTGCCAAAGGATTGCTCGACAGAAAAAGTAAAGTCGCCGGCACTTGTGCCCTCGATACGGCCGTTCACGCGATTGCGCCTTCGCGTAGATAGCTCTATTCCAAGGATGCCGATTTCTGCCCCTTTAACAAACGCATCCTCAAGCGCGTCGCCTACGGCCGGTCTTGTTTTGATCACGAGTGAACGGGGATCAGGAGATGCAACGAACCCATCTGGGCCCTCTAGCAATGTAACCCATGGCCGCCCTACCGAGTCTCGCGCCGCGACGACCAAGAACGGCAGTGCCGTGTGGAATGTGCGATGTTGCTCGGGCAGATAATCACGCACAACTTTTCGGGCCCAATCTTCGATCTCACGGACGCCAAGACGCTCTTGGACCATTCGCTCGCCCCAATGAAAGGGGGATTCATTACCGTTCCAACCATTAGCCATTCATTACTTCCTGGCGCGTCTACTCGCGTGCTTTGGGCGGGCTGATGACCGGTGGCCTGTCAGAGAGTAAGCGTCAAAAAGACATCGAGCCACCGGTCATATTTCGTTACTCCTGATTGCGGGCCATGAACTCGGCAATCTCTTCGGCAATCACCTTGCCGTCCTCTTCAAGCGCGAAGTGGCCGGTATCGAGTAAATGAAACTCGATGTTTTTAAGATCGCGCTTGTACGGATGGGCGCCTTCGGCCGGGAAGATGAAGTCGTTCTTGCCCCAAACGACGAGGGTCGGTGGCTGGTGGGTACGGAAATATTCCTGCCAGGCCGGATAAAGCGGCGGGTTCGAGCCGTAGCTATAAAAGAGCTGCAGCTGAATATCCTTGTTGCCCGGCCGGTCCTGGAAATACTGGTCGACGATCCAGTTGTCGGGATCGATGGCCTCCGGATTGCGGGTGCCGTGAGTGTACTGCCACTTAGTCGCGCCCAGATTTAAAAACCCTTTAAGCGGCTCGGCGTTTTCGTCCGTGCGATCGGCCCAGTAGGCACGAAACGGGTCCCAGAACTCGAGCAGGCCTTCAACATAGGCGTTGCCGTTCTGGACGATCAGCCCGGTAACTCTTTCGGGATTCTCGGTGGCCAGGCGATAGCCGACCGGGGCCCCGTAGTCCATGACATAGAGGGTGTAAGACTGAAGTTCGAGCGCCTCGACAAAGCCGCCGACCACATTGGCCAGGTTGTCAAAGGTATAGTCGAAAGCGTCAATTGCCGGCATCGATGAATTGCCGAAGCCCGGATAATCGGGGGCGATCAGCCGGTAGCTGCCGCCGAGATCCTTCATCAACTGCACGAACATCTGCGAGGATGTCGGGAAGCCATGCAACAAGAGAATGATTGGCGCTTCCTTCGGGCCCGCTTCCCTATAAAAGATGTCGAGGCCATCGACAGTGATCGTTTTATGCAGGATCTGGACTTCCTCGACCGCAATCACTTGCTCTGGCGTAGGCTTTTGCGCAGCCGCTTGGGCAACACCCTGGCCAAGTCCGATCGCCAACGCCGATCCAATGATCAGGCGTGTGCAGCTGCTCAATAAGTTCTTGATTGACTTTGACATAATGGGTCTCCCTTGTCCTTCACCTCCCTAACATTGGCCGATAGGCCCACCCCCGCTATCTGCTGCTCGCAGATATCGCCTAATAAAATCACTCAACAAATCGGAGCTAGACCTAATGATAACGCTGACTTGGGCGAGACAACAAGTGTAAAGAGTCCGCTTATGGCTAAAAGCGGACCGTTTGTATTCACCCGCATACAGTCCCGTGCGCGCCACTCACGGCGCCCTGCCCGCAGCTGGCCTTGCCAGCCCTGATGATCCCCCGTAGGCTCGGGCCGCGCCAACCGGGGCGCACCGCAGGGAGACACGGATGAGCAAGACATCGGCCAGGAAAAACCGCCTTGGGGACGAGGTCAGTCCCTATCTGTTGCAGCACGCCGACAATCCGGTGGCCTGGCAGCCGTGGGGCGAAGCGGCCTTTGCCGCGGCGGTCGAAGAATCGAAGCCGGTCCTCCTCTCGGTCGGCTATGCGGCCTGCCACTGGTGCCACGTGATGGCCCACGAGAGCTTCGAGGATCCCGAGATCGCCGCCCTGATCAACGCCCATTTCATCCCGGTCAAGGTCGACCGCGAGGAGCGCCCGGATGTCGATCAGGTCTACCAGCAGGCCCTGGCCCTGATGGGCGCCTCGGGCGGCTGGCCCCTGACCATGTTCCTCAAGCCCGACGGCCAGCCTTTCTGGGGCGCCACCTATCTGCCGCCCGAACCGGCTTTCGGCCGCCAGTCCTTCCGCCAGGTCCTCGAGCGCATGGCGGTGGTCATCGAGGAGGAAAAGGAACTGATGACCGATTACGCCGAGGTGTTGGGCGGCACGCTGCAAAAAAGCCTGACCGAGGCGCCGCCAGGGATCGCCCCGGCCAGCCTGACGCCGGCGGCGTTTGTGACCGCGGCCAAGGCCATCGTCAGCCATATCGATCCCCATAACGGCGGCCTGGGCGGGGCGCCGAAGTTCCCCCAGACATCGCTGCTCGGGGTCTTGTGGCGGGCCCACGCGATGTCCGGCCAGGCCGAGTTCAAGGGTGCCGTGTTGCTCACCTTAAGGCGCATGTCGCGGGGCGGGATTTACGACCATCTGGGCGGCGGCTACGCCCGCTATGCGGTCGATGCGGCCTGGCTGGTGCCGCATTTCGAAAAGATGCTCTACGACAATGCGCTGATCCTGGAGCTGTTGGTGCTGGCCCACCAGGCGACCGGCGAACGGCTGTTCGAGGCCCGCATCCGCCAGACCATCGGCTGGCTGTTGCGGGAAATGCGCCAGGACGGCGGCGGCTTTGCCAGCGCCATCGATGCGGATTCGGAGGGCCGCGAGGGCGCCTTTTATGTCTGGACCAAGGACGAAATCAAGCACATCCTCGGCCCCGAGGGAGACGTCTTTTCGGCCGCCTACGGGGTCTTGAGCGAGGGCAACTGGGAGGGCACCAACATCCTCAATCAATTGCACCTCAAGACCGGCCCGAGCGCCGCCGAGGAGGTCCGGCTGGCGGCTTGCCGGGCCAAGCTCCTCGAAGTCCGCGAAGGGCGTCCGCGGCCCCTGTTGGACGATAAAATCCTGGCCGACTGGAACGGTATGACGATCGCCGCTCTGGCCCGCGCCGCCATGGCTCTCGATCAGAGTGACTGGCTCGAAGCGGCGGTCCAGGCCTTTTCCTTTGTCCGCCAGACCATGGTCCACGCCGACGGCGGGCTGTGCCATTCCTGGCGCGATGGCAAGACCGGAGCGCATGGCTTTCTCGACGATTACGCCCACATGGCCCGGGCGGCGCTTTCCCTCTACGACGCCACCGGCGAGGCCGAATATCTGGCCGCGGCCGAGGGCTGGGCCAACCAGCTGCTGGCCGATTTCGCGGCCGAGGGCGGCGGTTTTCATTTCATATCGACCAAGGGCGAAGCGCTGATCCTGCGCTCGAAGACGGCCCACGACGGCCCGGTCCCGTCGGGCAATGCGGTCGCCGCCGAGGTCTTCTCGAGGCTTTATTTCCTGACCGGAACCGAGGCCTACCGGGCCGCCGCCGAGGGTACGCTTGAAGTCTATTCGGGCCAGGCGGTGCGCGCTCCGGGCAATTTCGCGGGACTTCTAAACGCCTATTACGCCCACGCCTCGGCCCCCCAGATCGTCATTTTGGGCGACCGCTCGGACAAGACGGTCAAGGCCATGATCGCGGTCATACGTAAGACGCCGCTGGCCGATTATACGCTGCTGGTCGTGGACAGCGACGCCGAATTGCCAGAGGGCCACCCGGCGGCCGGCAAATCCGGCCCGGCGGGAACCGCCTTCGTGTGCCGCGGCACCACCTGCTCCCTCCCCGTCACCGAGCCGAAGGCGCTGGCGGCGGAGCTGGCCGGCAATTCGGCGAATGGCGATCAGTCGACCGGCCGGCCGAAGTAGGTCAGGGCCCAGATGGCCAGCAGATAGACGCTCAGGACCGATTGCCGTCTCGCCCAGCCACCCCTATTCGGGCAGCGTCACCTTAAACTCGATAGTCGCCAGCTGCTCGCGGGATTTGCCGATGCTGTCCAGGAACAGCAGCCAGCGCGGGTCGTCGTGGAGATTGGCGAACAGGGGTTCGGTTGCAATCTCAGCCAGGCCCGGGTCGTTGGAGGCCACCGCCTTGTTCAGCCATGCGAAGGCCCGGTCAGCCTCACCGCGATAGGCCAATATGTAGGCGATATTGTAGGCCGCATGCTGCGCATGTTGCTCAATCACCTCTGCCAGAGCGGCATCGGATGCATCCGCCCGGCCCAGCGCTCGGTAGGCCATGGGTAAACCGTACATGCGCCAATGGGAATCTTCCCGCTGCATGGCCTCCAGCGCAGCCTGCGGTTCGCCCTTTTGCATCAGCACCCTGCCGATGAAATACTGCGCGCTGATGAAGCCCGGGCTTAGGGTCAGCGTGGAGCGGAATGCGGCGATGGCCTCGTCCAGGCGTCCGGCTCTAAGATAAAGAAGCCCCCGATTAAAATTGCCGACAGGGTTCACCGGGTCGCGCGCGGCCGCGTATTCCGCCAGCGCGATGGCCTGGTCCATTCGACCAAGGTTTGCGAGCATTCTGGCGGCGCTGGAGATGCTGCCGATGTTGGCGGGTTCCACGGCGAGTGCCTGTTCGTAAAGCCGCGCCGCCGCCACAAGGTCGCGATCGTAAAACATTACGATCCTGGCGAGGGTGAGATACGCCGGCCCATGTGCCGGGTCGAGGGCCAGTGCGTGGCTGGCCGCCTCGCGGGCCAGCCTGTATCCTTCGTCGATGGGCCGCAGACCCTGACCCGCCTGGCTCGTGTACCCAAGGGCCAGGCCAGCCCACGCCGCGGCGTAGTCGGGATCGATCGCCAGCGCCTGTTCAAGCAGCGCAATGGATTTCTCGTAGGCGGCGGGCGTGTTCTGCCGTTCGACGTAGCGGGCCTGAAGAACCAGAGCATAGGCTTCGGGGTCGGTTGCCTGGACCGTGGGCGCCTCGCCCAGCAACGTAATCTTCAGTTGTTTCACCACCCTGGCCGCGATTTCATCCTGGGTGGCGAAAATATCGTCGAGCGTCCGCTCGTAGGTCTCGGACCATAGATGCGAATCGGTCTTCACATCGATCAACTGGGCAGTGATCCGCACCTGGTTGCCGGACCTGCGCACCGAGCCTTCGAGAACATGGGCAACATTCAGCTGCTCAGCTATTGCAGGGATATCCATATTCTTGCCCTTGAACGAGAAGGCCGAAGTGCGGGAGATCACTCGCAGCTCCGGGATTTTGGCCAGCAGGTTCAGCAGTTCCTCGGATATGCCGTCCGAGAAAAACTCCTGCTCCGGGTCATTCGACATATTGACGAACGGCAGCACGGCGATCGACTGCAGGCCGTCGCTCTCCAGGGTAGGTTCGGCCCCGAACTTGTCCCAGACGAAATAACCAAGCGCCAGCACCAGCATACCGATGATCGCAAAATCCAGCCGGCGGCCGGTCGAATGGGTGATCGAGGCGTCCGCATCTACCTCGTGGGTCTTTTTAAGACCCTGAGGGGTCAGCTCGTAGGACCAGGAAAAGAACAGCGCGATGGGCAGGCCTATCAGAACCGCAATGATGACGAAGGTCGGCACCCAGTCCGGCAGGCCGAGCCGGGGTGCGACAGTATCCATCACCTCGATGATCAGCCCGCCGGCGACCGCATAGGCGATGCCGACCCGGACCACGTTGCGGCGCTTCAGTTCTGAATAAAAATCCCCCACCGAGCGCAACCTCCATGTTCAAGCGTTGAAGGCTAGCATTAATAGGGGCTGGGTTGAAATACGGCAATCGACCGTGGAACCTCTAATGTCCGCTTTAGCTCGAAAGCGGATATTGTGCCCTAAACCAACAGGATCATTGTCAATCCCGTCAGGATTAGGTCCCACGGCCTTTGGAAATGGGAGTTGCGGGAGTTCATCCAGGGCACCCTGATCCCGAAACGGTGTGGTTCCGATTCAGGTTCGGAAAAACAGCCCCAAAGAACCACCCGCCACATGGCCGCTATAAGTTACCGGCCGGCAGGAAGGCTCTGGCCATCAATACGCCCGATCAGGTCCTGGTGCCACTGAGCGGCATCGGCGCGAAAATTATGACTTGCTGAATCGTACAATCGTTAACCTCGCATCCGCCGGCAACATCGCCAATCTGCAGATCGACACTGCCAACCACATATTTCCCGTGGCTTTGTACAAACAGATGGATTTCCGCATCATGGCCGTTGGGCGCTTTCCCTGACCCGGGATTTGGTCCTCTTTTTCTCTTCCCTTTTCCCCAACTACAGATGCCTTTGCATTGAAACCCCGTACTGGCAGTATAGGCCGCGGACGAACCGGCTGAAGAGCTTGAATGAAACACATGGTCACGGATAGCCGCATAGAGAGGGCGCTGTTCTATATCGAGCACAATCTAAAGCGCGACATCCAATTGGCTGACATGGCGGATGCGGCGGGGATGTCCAAGCATCATTTCCATAGGCTTTTCGTGAAAACAACCGGGGAAACGCCGGCGCGCTGTGTGGCCAGGCAAAAGATTCATCGAGCGGCGCATGATTTGCTCATCATATCGGACGCCCAAGTGATCGATATCGCCTTCGAATACGGGTTTTCATCACCGGCGGTGTTTACCCGTACCTTCAGCAAACTCATGGGCAAGAGCCCGACACGCTTTCGTCGTGAGCGGATGGCTGAACTGGGTTGGGACCAACGAAAAAGGCTCGATAGGGCGCGCAAAAAGATCCCGGCAAGAAAGAGCATTCCGCTTCGTTATTTCCCTCGCCAGGTTATTGCGGTCAAGCGTTGCAGCCTTGATCCATATGATTTGAATGCGACCTATCAAAGCCTGATCGCCGAAAAGCCCGGCGATGTGACGCACGCGGTCGGGATTTATGTTGAACCCCCCTCCGGTCGTTTAAGCGAGCGGGCGCATTATGTCGGTCTGGATCGGCCGGCCGGCAATGAAAAGTATGGGAATGTTTTCGAGATCCCGGGCGGATATTACTCCTTTTATGCCGCGAGTGGAGACATCGCCGTTCAGCGGCAAAAAATGATTGCTCACCACCAGAGCGTGATCGATCCGTCGGCTTATGAAGTGGCGTCAACATTGTACTTTGAGCGGGTCCCGCTCGATCTCAGCACAAGCCCCTTCGATTTTTTTGCGACGGAACGCATGGTTTACGTGATGGTCTGCCGCAAATAGCAAGAATTGCAAAGATTCTTGGCCGTGCCGTCCCTAATTCTTGAGGGAAGGCAGCAACGGGAAAGATTATGCAAACAATAATAAAGTATGGACTGTACCCCACGGTTCTAGCCGTAACGATAGGCTTTATCGGATACACGATTCATTTTGACTGGGATTTGAAGGTCGCCTTCACGGTGATGATTGCGATCCGTTTTGTTCTGTTTCTTGGCTTGGAATTTGCCATGCCCATGAAGAAGAAATGGAAAATGACACGGGCGTCATTTTGGCGGGACGTGAAATACCTGGCTACTGGGGCCATGGTCGGCCGTGGGCTCCGTTACATCATCATATTGGCGGCCATCGATTTGTCGGCCAACAACAGCGGCCCCCTAGCCGGAAGTTCGCTGCTGGTCGGGTTTGTGTTGACCGCCTTGACGGCTGAATTTATGCAATATTGGTTTCACCGTGCCTGTCATGAGGGCAAAGGCGCGCTCGGCCAATGGCTTTGGCGCGTCCATGTGGCGCATCACCTGCCGGACAAGGTTTATGTGCTGATGCATGGGGTCGTGCACCCGATCAATCAAGTCGCCTCGTTTGTCATCATCCAGGGAACATTGGTCTTGCTCGGCGCCAGCCCGGAATCCATTTTCATGCTCTCGGCCCTGATGGGTTTGCACGGTCTGATTTCGCATTTCAATGTGGAGATCAGAGCCGGCTGGCTGAACTATATTTTCGTTGGCACCGAACTGCACCGTTTTCATCACAGCGCTGACCCTGCCGAGTCAAAAAACTATGGAGTTTTCCTGACCATCTGGGACATCTTATTCGGCACATTTTATTATAAACCGGATCGGGTGCCCGAGCGTCTTGGCGTGCACAAACCCGATCTCTATCCCCACAGCAATAGCATTCTCAAAGTGTTTGCATTGCCGTTCGGGCGCCTTCTTAGGGAGCGCCAAAATGTGGAGCGGCCCGTGCCTTCCGACCGCGGCCAAAATCTCTTCTGATTTCTTGCTTCTAAAAATCACCCGGCCAAGCGTCCGCTATTAGCCAAAAGCGGTCATTGGGCGGATTTAACTCAAGAAACTTCATGCATCGTATCTCGATTGGCCAAACCACACAGAGCGTGTATGTTTTTCCAGGCAAGGGAGGTAACGATGACCGATATATTCGTCAATGCCTTGACCATACTGGCAACGCTAGGCAGTGGGCTGGTTGCTGGCATCTTCTTCGCATTTTCGGCCTTCTTGATGACGGCTCTTGGCCGCATCGGCCCAGACCAGGGCATTAGTGCCATGCAGTCCATCAATATTGCTGTACTTAATCCATGGTTCTTCGGAGTGTTTTTCGGAACCGCTCTGGGCTCGATCGCGCTTGCCATATTTGGAGTCCTTGACTGGGGTACACCTGGGTCGGCCTACCTGGTCACCGGTAGCCTGCTTTACTTGATTGGTTGTATCATGGTGACCATTGTGTTCAACGTCCCGCTCAACAATGCACTGGCAGCCGTGGAACCGGACAGCAACGAGGGTAGCGAAATGTGGACCCGGTATCTGTCTACCTGGACGGCTTGGAACCATGTCAGAACGGCCGCTTCATTCGCAGCTGCTGCAACGTTCATCATGGCTATTAGATAGTTCCACCCCGCACAGAGGGCATATGCAGAATTCAATGTCCGCTTTGGGTCATAAGCGGACCCTTTTTGCAATCCAATAATTCGACATCGGACAGCGCTTGGCCAAGGCAAATGAAGCGGCCGGAGGCCGGCAACTGGTGGCACGAATAACTGACGTCAGGGGGATCGAAATCAGCCAAGACGTCAGGGCCCCCGGGCCTTTGAACGGCAATTGACTAAAATTGGTCTGGAGTGCGGCAGGCGGCCAGACAAGAATTCCGGTTTGGCAAATGAGTCGGCTGCGGCGGCCAAAGACATGGCCATGCATCTCGGTTCAATCAACCGCAAAGGAGTTGTGAAATGAAAAAGATCGGATTGGCTATCGCCGGCTTGGCGATTGCTGGATTGCTGAGCGGCAGCGCGATCGCTGCATCGTCCAAATTCGCGGCGCATGTCACAGGGGTGCTGATAAGCGACCCGATGGGCGGCGTGAGCGCCTTGAACATACCCATCAAGACCGCAAACAAGGGTGATCTGCTGGTCGGCGTATCGCTGCAGTCGTCGGTTTTGACGGAAACGAAAACCAAGGGAAGAAATGGCGACACCAATCTTTCCGTGGCCCAAGGCATGGTCCAGGTTTGCCTCACCGTCTCGGGTGTCGATGCGGCCAATATTGCGCCGGGATGCGTGGTCTTTGAATCGCGCCGCCAGACGCTGGAGACGAAATTAAGCGGCGTGCTCACCTGCCCGGCTTTGGATACCGCGGATGTCGATGATTTCTGTTCGATTACGGACGACGAAGAAGTCAACCTTCTGTTGGAAACCATGAGCGCCAACCATTTCAATTTCGTAGTCAGGAATGTGTCTTCTGGTAATCACACCGTGAGCGTGACCATTACCGCGACCACGAGCACCAGCTGCACCACATTCGAAGACAGCTGTCGGGCTGAGGTTGCGGTTGGCCCCGGTTCGATCACGGTCGAGGAAGTGCGGGCCACCAACGACGGCAACGGCATCATCTTCGATTGAGCCCTTGTGTCTTAATGCATCAACGGGCGGGCTTCGGCCCGCTCGCGATTGTAAACGCGGTGGCCTGGATAAGATCAGAAATAGCGGGCCAGGCGCACCTGGATATAATCGTCGCGGGAGATGGAAAACAGCGTCTGGCCCGGATTGGCGCCGGTGAAAAACCGGGCCCGCAGCTCGATCACCAAGTGCTGCCCCAGGCGCCGCTCGGCCTCAATGGTGTAAAAGGTCTCCGATGACGAGGGATCGACGATCGCCCCGACCAGAAGCGAGGTGTCCTGGACATCGTTCAAGGCCAGGCGCATGCCGGCAAAAATATCGTCTTCAAAGGCGGTGAGCGGAGCGCTGGCATCGCGGCCGTCGTGCAAATATTCAACCAGCAGCCCCAGATCGGCCGCCCCGAAAATCTGATAAAGCGTGTATTCGACCCCGGCCACCAAGGCGCCGAAGGTTTTGCCCTGCCCCTGGCGGATGATGCCTTCGAATTTGAACAGCCAGGCGTCCTTGGTGTACTGGAGATCCAAGCCGCCCTGGTTGATGACGTCGTAGCGCGGCAGGAGCCCGGTGAAATCCTGGTTGGGCTCGAGCGTCGGCTCGCGGCCGGTACCCCAGAAATAATAAAGGCCGATATCGAGATCGCCGAAATAATGGGAATAGCGGGCCGCCACGTCGACGTGCTTCTGACCGAGACCGGAGGTGTAGACCGGTTGGCTGGTTTCGACCGGGATCGGCGCCCTGAGCCGCCCCTCGCGGCCGGCAAAGGTGCGCTCGCGAAAGCCGGGCAGCAGATAGAGATCGATCTGACCCCAGTCCTGAAAGGTCGTGAAGTTGATCATCGGCTGGCCGAGATAATCCTCGCCGTCCAGGTCCTCCACCAGATCCAGCTGATTAATCACATTTACCAGGTGGCTCGATTCGGTGACGCCCCAGAATACCCGGTCAAAACCGGTCAAAACCTCCCAGCTGCCGCCCTTGTAAAGCCAGTAGGCTTCGCGGATATCGAAATGGCTGCGCTGGCCATCGCGACTGTCGAGCCTGAAATACGGAATAAAGCTGAACTGATGCTGGCCACCCGAGCTGCGATAGCGAAACTCCGGGTTGACGATCAGCGAGATTTCCCCGTGGCCTTGCTGCCCGGCAAACCGGGCCTGCCAAGGGAATACCCGGGTCTCCACGCCGACCAACCCGGCAACCTCGAGGGGCCCCAGTTCTGCAGCGGCCGCACCTTGGAGGGAAAGGGCGACCGCTGCAAAACCGAGGAGGGAGGAAAGAGATTTCATCTCAGCTCCTTAACGGACCCGGCGCAGAATCCCTTTTTGGAAATCGCTGTCTTTGAGGCCGGTCTTGAAGGCATAGTCCGAATAAATCAGGTCGGTGCTTTTGCCCGTCATGTGGTTTTTCATCTTGAGCGTATGGGCCCGCCAGATGCCGCCATCGTATTCCCGGTAATCCTCAAATAATAGGGTTTTCAAAAGCGCCCCTCTGCGGTCGTAGAAATCGACTCGGCGGGTCTGGAACACGCTTTGATCGATCCAGGCGACCTGTCTGGTATAGCCCGAGTTTTCATAAAGCGGCGTGCGTTCTATGACGTCACAGACCAAATCCCCACATGGCTCTTGGCCGATGTATTTGTAGGAGAACTTGTTGAGCTCCTGGGAGGTGAAGTCCTCAAACGCGAACTCGCTGCCGACGAAGGGGCCCGATTTGTTGACCGACGAGATGCGCTTGACGCGCTTGAGCGCCGGCAGATAAAGCCATTGGTCGTCGGGATCGAGGATCTTGGCGTAGGACAACAGCGCCGTGCCATAAATATCGGCCGGTGTTTCGAAAACGATGAGGCTCTTGTCGCCCACACTTTCGTCCTCGATTTCAAGGGTCTTGAGCACCAGACTGCGCGTGGCTTCCTGGCCGTGGGCGTTGCGCAAGACCATTTTCATATCAACGATGCTGTCGGCAAAGCCGCGATCCGAGCGATCCGAGCGGGCGGCAATCTCAAAGCCCTTGTCCTCGAGCTCGCCGGCGTAAACGCCGGCGGTCAGGACCACGCCAAAAAGCGCCGTCAGCAACCAGACGCTAGGAAGTTTGAGTGACAAGACTTTCATGCGGTGCTCCTTGGGTTTCTTCTGTTTTATAACCGATCATCAGGATCGCCGGCAGCATCAGGAAATCCACGGCCAGGGCGATGACGATGGTCAAGGCGGTAAGTAAGCCCATCTGGGCATTGATCAGGAAGGTGGAGGTTGCCAAAACCGCAAACCCGAAGGTCAGGATAATGGTGGTCAGGATAATCGCCTGACCAACGGTCTCGAACGCATAGCGGATGGCGTCCGGGCGGTTCAGGCCCTTTTCACGGCGTCCCCTTAGGTATTTGGTCAGGAAATGGACGGTGTCATCAACCACGATACCGAGGCTGGTGGCGGCCACCACCGAGGCCGCCATACCGATCTGGCCGACCAGAAGCGCCCACACACCGAAGGCCATCAGGATCGGCACGGCGTTGGGGATGATGCTCATGGCGCCGATGGCAAAGCTGCGCAGGGCCAAAATCATGATGCCGGCGATCACGATCACGGCAACCACGTTGCCCTTGAGCATGCCCTCGATGTTGCGCTGCGAGATGTAGGAAAACATCACCGAAGCACTGGTCGCCTTGCCGACCATATAGGGCGGCAGATGACTTGCGACATAGGCTTGCGAGCGGTCAACGAAGGTGCGCAGCTCCGCGGTCGAGACGTTCACCAGCGTCGCCGACACCCGGGTTGCCGATTTATCGATGTTGATCCGGTTGTTGAGATCGAGCCCATAGGGGAGTGAGAGCTCATAGAGCAGCAGATACTGCGCGGCCAGCTGACGCTCGTCGGGGATACGGTAAAACTCCGGGTCATCGCCGTTCAGGTTCTTATTAAGCCGCTTGATGATGTCGGTGTAGGAAAAGACGTGGGCAACCTCCGGCTGGGTTCGCAGCCAGGCAGTAAAAGTTTCGAGGTTTTCCAAATATTCCGGGTTGCTGATGCCGCCGGCCTCGATCGCCTCCATCGAATATTCTATGATATAGGGGCCGTTGAGGTTGGCAATGGCGAACTCGGAGTCGTTGCGAAATTCGATCCTTTCATCAAAATATTCCACCCATTGGTCGTTGAGTTCAATGGTCGGAATCAGGGCGAACAGAGCCAGGCTTGCCGCACCCATTATGACCAGGATTGAACGGCGCCGGATCAGCACAAAGTCGGCAAAGCGGCCGAGCAGTTTTTGCATCGAGTATTTGCTCGCGGTCCGGGCCTTGCAGCGCACCGGCAGCAGCGCCAGGATCGCCGGCAGAAACGCTAGTGATAACGCCCAGGCAACAGCGATGCCGGCGGCGGTGATGTTACCGAGGTGCCAGAACGGCGGTGAATCCGAAAAATTTAGGCTCAAGAAACCGACAATCGTGGTCAGGGAGGTGATGCTAACCGGCAAGAAATTGATCCGCATGCTTTCCTTGATCGCATAGGTCTTGTCATGGCCCTCGCGCATCAGGGTCAACATAGTGACCAGGATATGGATTGAATCCGCGATCGCCAGGGTCAGGATAATAGTTGGCGCGGTGACCGAGATCGGCGTCAGCTTGATCCCGGCGAAACCGGCCAGACCCATCGCGGCAACGCTCGAAAAACCGATCACCAGCAGGGTCGAAAAGGTCGCGCTGAAGCTCCTCAGCATCAAAATCATGAACAGCAGCAAAACGCCATACATGATCGGCACCAGGGTGGTAATATCCTTCTCGCCGGCCTCGGCAAAGGCGTTATTCAGCATCGAAAGACCCGAAAGAGCGATTTTCAGCTCGGGATACTCGGCCCGAATGTCGGTCGCGATCCCCCGCGCCACGGCCACCGCTTCCGGCACTTCGCGAAAATCGACCTGGGGCATTTGCAGGGTGACGTTGATGCCGGTGGTAGCGGCGTCGGCGGAAATCAGGTTGTTGCGGAGCAGCGGCTCGGCCAGGGCGATCGCCTGGCGTCTGTCCAGCTCGGCCTGAGACAACCCGCCGCCGCCCCGGATCAGGTCCTCAACCGTAAGATCATCCCCGTCGGCCCAGCTGTGCTGAAAATTGGTGATCGAATCGACACGAATGGTATAGGGGATGGACCAAGCCCGAGCGGTGATTTTCTCAATCGCCTCGATGACTTCGGGGGTGAAGACCTTGCCGGTCTTGGGCTTGACCACGAAAACGATGTTGTCGTTCTTGGTATATATGTTCTGAAAGGTCTCGAAGGCGGTCATCTCGGGGTTTTCATCGGAAAAGAACACCCGGTAGTTGGTCGAGAATTCCAGGTGCCGCATGCCGCTGGCAATCCCCAGCACGGCGACGATGGTCGCCACAACCACCAGCCAGCGAAAACGGATGATCCAGCCGGCGTATTGCAGGACCATTCCCTCTAATTTGCTGCCCATCTTGAATCCTCCCGGCGGTGTCACTGCTATTTAAGAACAAACATTCTGAAATCAATTAAAAAATAAAGAGCGAATCGGTTTCTCTTTTCAGAATGATCATTCTTATATTGTTCAAACGACACATATGTCAACCCCTCAAGGCCGCGGTTTTTTTCATAAGCCTTGATTTTTACACTAACGAATTCTATTATCAGAATGCTTGTTCTTATATTTTGAAAAATCGCTCGAGCATAAAAAGATGTCGCGACACAGAGAATTCAACGAACCCGAAGCGCTGGAAAAGGCGATGATGACCTTTTGGCAGCAGGGTTTTGAGGACACCTCCTACGACGACCTGGTGAGGGCCACCGCGGTCAGCCGCTATGGTCTTTATTCGGCCTTCGGCGACAAAAAGCAATTTTTCCTCCGCGCCCTCGACTATTATCTCGACCAGCACCGCGGGGAAATGCTCGGCCCGCTTCACGCTGAGGGCGCCTCGCTGCCGGCCATCCGGGCCCATTTCAGCCGCGTTCTCGACAAGGTCGACGATCCGGGACAAAAGGTCGGCTGCATGCTCTGCAATACGGCGATCGAGCTGGCCCAGTTCGACAAGGCCGCCGAGGACAAGGTCCACGAAATGTTCGCTGAGATCAAAGCCGCCTTTAAGAAGGCCGCCAAGAATGCCATCAAAAAGGGCGAGCTGAGCGGCGATACGAGCGCCAACCAGATCGCCGACTACCTGTTCGGCCTGATGATGGGTGGCGCCATGCTGGCCCGTTCGCCGATCGAACGCTCAAAAATCAGGAACTTCATCAAGACCGGGCTGGCCGGCCTGAAGTAACTTTCCCTTACTTTGGCAATTCATGAAAGTGGCGGAGAGGATGGGAGAAGAACGCCACTTACTAACCACCTGAAACCCTTGGGTTTTCTAGGTCCGTTCTCCCGGTTGCGTTTGGTTTGTGTACCACGTTGTGTGCCAGTTTTCCAGTGGTGATGGCTGACATGTTGAGTTGATAAATTCGCGGGTTAGAGAAACTCGTTTGTTTTTGTTAATTGTCCTCTGTTGGGGAAGTTGCCGGTGAGTGCACCAAAATTGTACCCTTTTCGACATTGAATTACGCGTACTCATTAGGCCACCCCATCCAGGACCAAAGTCATGTTTTGACTTTAAAGGGAGCTTCACGCCAACCGGGAAAATATACCTTCCCATCCACCAAAACTTCCGGCACAGGGTTCGCAGTCATCTCCCCTGCCCAATATCTTTGTGCATTCCGTCTCCAACGATCATTCGTACAATCCAACCACTTAGTATCAGCGCGGTGCATCTTTGATCCCTGAACAACACGCACTTCCAAAAGATGCCGTGGTTCATTCCGGAACCATGTGCCTAACATTTGTGTAGCTATGCCGCGGTCATCAAAAAGGAATACCGCGCCACATCTGCTGGGCAGTTTTTCATCATTTTCCAACTGCACCTCTTCCCAAACTTTTTCCTTTTCATCGGTCATCGTCTTCATGGCGTAAAGAGACACGGCAAATTCCATATTGGGCATTCTGGTTATCGCTGAAATCGACATGCATAACCCTTCAGATAGAACAGTGTTGTGTAGCAGGAATCCCGCCTCCGGATGGCTGAGATGCCAATAACGGTCGAGCAGAAGATTATAGGTCTGGCCACGACAAACCACCGCGTTTAGAGATTCTTCACCCATTCGACGTTGTCCGCGTGTCTAACTCTATTTGCTAATTTAAAGGTTGGTCTTGCCACCACAAGCTATCTACTGATGCTGCCTCGTTACCCCATTGTGGCTTGCTAGGTACCGCGATTTCCATTCGCCTGGGGCTCGACCATCCGTCAGATCGTCATCGCAGTCCGTATTTTTTTCCATGGAGGGCCTCCAAGCAGCCTAACGTGATTCTTTCGCTCTTGCACATTATGGCACACCATTATTAAATCACAGCTAATGCCTACCTGTACACGAACTATAAAATTTGAAAAGTGAGCGCTATGTGACGGGGCTTAAGCTCGGGAATTTAATCGCAGAACGCGCCCACGGTCGCTCGGGCATTTTCAATAAATGGATAACGCGCGTAATCCCATTCCGCCGGTGTATTCAGACGCTTCGCAATCGT
>JADFIA010000036.1 GCA_022566895.1 Pseudomonadota bacterium | reverse complement strand
CACTCCCCGGTCCGGAACTTGGCATCGAAGGCATCCAGCGCCTTCCCGATGGTCTCTGTGGTCAACAGCGGGTTGGTGGAGTGCGTCATCACGTAGACGTCCGCCTCAACATTCTCCACGTCATCCGCTAGAACCAAGTTCATGCTCACCAGGTCGCCGCACAACTCGGGCTTGCGGGTCCGCAACTGGACGGCAGGGAACTCCTTCACGCCCGTCTCGAGCAGTTTCTCCCGGGCATCCGTGTTGATCACCACGGTCTTGATCGCACCAACCCCCTGCAAGGCATCGAGCACCCAGTGATAGAAGGGCCGACCGCAGAAATCGCGGAAGTTCTTCTCTGGAATCCGCTCGCTGTGTCCCTTGATCGGCATCAATGCAGCGATTCTCATGTTGCTCACCATGTGACCCTCACCGCGCGCCATCCGCTATCTGGGATAGAAGTAGACTTCCTTCATCTCGCGAGATGACTTCCTGTGCTCGTGATTCCCCTGGTACGTTCCCCAGTACTGCATCAGCCGGAACATCACGATCTCGCGCAGCTTCCTCATCGCCACCCGCTGTTCGGTCGCCGCGGAAACGTCCAAGAGCACTGCACTGACGAAGTACCTGACGAAGTCGCGGAACCCAACGTGGATCTGCGGCATGATGTACTGCAGCGCGATCGCCTCCCGCTCGTAACGCCGGCGGACCATCGGCCAGTCCTCCTCGTGCAAATGGAGCACCGAAGCCTCCGCGACATAGCCCACCTGCAGCCCGCTCCCCACGAAGCGCTTCGCCAGCTCCAAGTCTTCCAGACCGGTTAGGTCTTCGTCGAACCTGTGTTCTTCCCACAGTTTGCGTGACAGAGCCGCGTTCGCGTTGTTACAAAAATGTCCCTCTTGCGGAATCTTGCTGGTTTCGGGGAATTGCTTTGCGAACAGCTGGCACTCGCTGAATTTGCTCGTGGAGTTCCCGACTTGACGGCCGTAGGTATAAGTAACGGTTCCGTCGGCAGCAAAACCAACGCTGCCCAAGCCGCTGTTCACAGAAGCCGCAGTCAGCGTGGCCCCGTCGGCGCCCTGATCGTCATTGGCCAGAACGTTAAAGATTACATCCTGATCCTCGTCACCAGTCGTCGCATCATCAACCGCCACCGGCACATCGTCGATGACCGTGATGGTGATGGTGCCGGTATCGGTATCGCCATCGCCATCGGTGACCACCAGAGCAAAATTATCGAGAACACTGTCGGTCCCAGGCTGACTATGGGCCAGCGTGTTGTCCGAAAGCGTGTACTCCCAGCTGTAGGTGCTGCCGTCAAAGGTCACAGCAAGCGAACCGAACGCGCCTGCAACAACACCGCCCGCAGTCACATCCTGACCGTTAACGGTGAAAGAGGCCAGACTGTCAGCGCCTGTGGCAATGTCAAAGACACCGTTCGCCGTATCGACAATCTCGGCCTCGTCAACGGTGCCTTCTTCATCGCCGATGGTCGGCTCACTATCAACAGCGACTATAATCGTCACCTGGGCCGAAGATGAATCCCCATCGGAGTCTGTAATCGTGTAATCGACCAGTGTCGCGCCTTCAAATCCAGGCGCCGGTGTGAAGGTGACCTTTCCGTTATCAATCACAACACTGCCGTCGGCCTCGGATCCGGCGGCCATGGCCACCGAGGTAATCGTAACCGGATCCGCACCAAGCGTATCGTTAGCCAGCACATCGACTGTAACCGGCGTGTCTTCATCCGTTGCCGCGGCATCGTCTTCAGCCACCGGTTCTGTATCTAAAACGGTTAGAATGATATTCTGAGTGAAGTCTGCACCGTCACCATCGGTAAATGTAACCGTGATGGTGTCGTCGACGATCGATTCATCAAACTCGGGCTGAGTGTGCTGGACCTGCGCCGGCGGCGTGTAAACAAAATTACCGTCCGCATCAAGCGTCAGCTGGCCACCCAGATTGGTTTCAACCACGAACAGACCCTCGTTGCCAGCGTTGGGGTCGAAGACTCCGCCCTCAACAGCGGTAACCATGACATTGCCGTCACCGAGATCGATATCGTTATCAAAAATGTTGCCGTTCACGCTGCCGCTAGCTTCGGCCCCCTCGGGGTCCAAAGACACATCGTCGACCGGATCCGGCTCCGGCGTCACGGTAATCGAAACCGTAGTCGTCTCGTTGGCGCCGTTAACGTCGGTGGTCGTATAGGTAAAGCTGTCGGGGCCAAAAAAATTCGCATTTGGCGTATAGGTGAAGGTTCCGTCCGCGTTAACACTGACCGAACCATTCGCCGGCTGAGCAAAGCTCGAGACGGTAACCGGCCCGGAATAGCTGTCATTGTCGAGAACGTTGCCGTTCAGGGCATTGTCCTCAGCAACCACAAAAGCATCCGGCGCGATGTCCGGAACCGGATTGACCGTGATGCTCACCGTCGCCGTATCGGTCTCGCCATCCGGATTGGTTATTTGATAGCTAAAGCTGTCGGCGCCATTGAAGTCAGGATTGGGCGTATAGGTAAAGGTGCCATCGGCATTGAACACCAAAGCCCCGTTTGCGGTTCCACTGACCAGGGTAGCGGTCAACGCGCCGCCTCGCGGATCGGTATCATTCAGCGTAACCGCGCCACTAAGCGCCGTGTCTTCGTTGGTCGCAAAAGCATCATCAACCGCATCAGGCGGCACGGCAGGCTCTTCGGTGGGAAGAGTTTCCGGGTCCGGCTCGGGAACCGTAATCCCCGGATCATCGCCGCCCAGAAGTACGTTGGTACCGAGCCCCGCGGCAATATCGCCGCCGTCGAAGGCCTCAAATTCGGCGCCGCCGCCGGTTCCGCCCCCAGCCGCGGTGGCAACAGTGCTGGGATCAAAACCTGGTATGGCAGAAATAACATCGGCGGCCGGAATCACGACCCCGTCGGCCAGCGACAGGGCAGGAGGCAAGCCCGTCGCAGCCATAACGAAAAAGCCCTGCAGCACAACTTGCGTGCCGTCGGGCAGAGCGATGATCAGATTTCCCGGCTCGTCGGGATCCTGGCTAAGATCGGCTTCGGCGAGCGCAGCAATAGCGATCGGGATTACATCGCCGGGATTAACGACAATAATAACCGGAGCGCCGGCTGCCGGGGTTACCGTCTGCGCATTAGGATCATTCGTATCTTCTGAGGTCTCCGGAGTTTCTTGTTCCGGTTCGGTTTCCTGTGCCACCTTGAAGCCTCCACTTTTTATTGGCTAGACCGATAAGTAGGTCCCGCACCTTCAACGGATTTCATCTGCGTTGGTGGCGCTGGGCCCGTTTATTCACCGGTATCGTTTCATAATTGTTATAATAAATAGTTAAAAAGCAATGACTTGCACATCCCCCAAACGGGGTAAAGGTTCAACTTTGACTAAAAACACCTTGAATAGGCCCTGAAACTTAAGCGGAGACTCATTTTCAAGCGGATTTGAGAGGCCGGATTTTAGCCAAGCAATAGGCAAAACCTTGTGCTATATTGTAAGAAAATAACAAAAGACCAAGACTCTCCTTGTTTGACAATGGTTTGGCTAGTGCTTGGCACTGGTTTGACCTATTGTCGCCAAAATGCGGACCGGGGCCATGAAATGGCCGCTGGCCTTGCCCTCAAGCGGTGACTGGGCGGAAAAAACAACTGCTCCGGCCAATGCATTGCCAACGACCAAAGACTAAGTCAATGTTGGCGTATGAAACGGGGGCGACGGGAGAGGCTGTTAGATGAATGAAGCCGTTGATCAGCCGGCCGCGAAGAAGGGAACCGCAAAAAAGGCGGAAAACCCTAAAGGCGTCAACGCTGATTGGAACATTCTCAAGTTGGCGCGAGACAGTGAAGTTGCCGATCCGCTGTTGGCGGCACTGGTGTTTCTGACAGATTATTACGGGCGCCCCTATTCGAGAAACGCCTTGAGTGCCGGTTTGCCGCTCAAAGATGGCCGTGTCACGCCTGACCTCTTCGTGCGGGCCGCGGCCAAAGCCGATTTGAGTGCGCGGATCGCAGCAAGATCTCTTGATGAGATTCCAGACATCACGTTGCCAGCCGTTCTGCTTTTGAAGCAGAGCGAGGCGGTCATTCTGCTTTCAGTAGATCGCTCGCAAGATGGCGGAGAAATTCCGAATCCTGAAAAGGATGACGTGACTGCGGAGATTCTACTGCCGGAATCAGGGGAGGGAATGATCACCCTTCCGATGGCGGCCTTGGCCGAACAATATGCCGGCTTCGTTATCTTTGCAAAACCTGCCTACAAGAACCGCCACGAGGAAGCGGTGATCAGAAAGGAACGGGACACGTCGTGGTTCTGGGGTACCATCAAGACGTTCTGGCCGACCTATGCCCAAGTCGCCGCCGCCGCCTTTTTTGTCAATATCTTCGCCTTGGCGATGCCACTTTTTGTAATGAACGTTTACGATCGGGTGGTGCCGAACCAGGCTATCGAGACCCTTTGGGTCCTGGCGAGCGGCGTCGGAATCATTATCCTGTTCGATTTTGTATTAAAGAATATACGGTCATATTTCATAGACAGCGCTGGAAAACGGGCGGATATCCTGCTCTCAAGCCAGATTTTCTCACATATCCTGAATATGAAATTTAAGGGTAAGCCCAACTCTTCGGGGGTGTTTGCCAACCAACTTCGTGATTTTGAATCTTTGCGCGAGTTTTTCAGCTCAACCGTCCTTATTGCCCTTATCGATCTGCCTTTTATCCTGCTTTTTCTGTTGGTTATTTATTTGATCGGGGGGCCGGTCGTGATACCGCCAGCCCTGGCGGTTCCGGTTGTGCTGTTCACCGGGTATTTCATGCAAAAGCCATTTCGCCGTACTGCAATCCGCGCGGCCATGGAACAGTCACGCAAGCACGGCATTATTCTAGAGGCTATCGGCGCCCTTGACACAGTCAAGACCTTAGGCGCCGAGGGGCGGATGCAGCGCGAATGGGAACGCTTCATCGGCAATGCGGCCAAGACCAATCTGAATTTGCGGACCATTGCCAACACCAACATCAATATTTTTTCTGCGGTCACTCAGCTGGTTACCGTAAGTGTCGTCATATGGGGCGTTTATCGGATCATGGAGGGGAATCTCTCCTTCGGCGGCCTGATCGCCTGTGTAATCATAGCGGGCCGTGTTATGGCACCTTTGGGTCGCCTGACCATGCTGCTTACGCGGTTGCACCAGTCGCTAACGGCGCTGGAAGAGCTCAACGCAATTATGGAGCTGCCCGAAGACCGCGAGCCCGGTCGCCGGTATCTGGCGCGACCCGACATCAAAGGGGGTATTGAGTTCAAAGACGTCTCGTTCGCCTATCCGGGTTGCGAGATCAAGGCTCTCGACAATGTCTCGTTCAAGATCCAGCCGAACGAAAAGGTTGGCATCATCGGCGCCACAGGAAGCGGCAAAACGACCATCCTGCGCCTGATTGGCAATCTCTATGAACCGGACGAAGGCGCGGTTTGCGTAGATGGTTGCGATCTGCGGCAAATGGAGCCGGCCGACGGCCGAAAAGCAATCGGTATGCTGATGCAGGAAGTGCTGCTGTTCGATGGCACAATTCGTGAAAATATCGCTATGGGCGTGCCGCATGCGACAGACGATATGGTGCTCAATGCAGCGACCATAACGGGTGTGCATAATTTCGTTAGTCTTCTTCCAGCCGGGTACGATTGGCAGGTGGGCGAGCGCGGTCAATTTCTTTCAGGCGGCCAACGCCAAGCAATTGGATTGGCCCGGGCGGTGTTGAGAGAGCCGCCGATCCTTTGCCTGGACGAGCCTACATCAATGATGGACGTAGCGACGGAAAGACGCATTATGACCGAGCTTTCCAAGATTATGGGGGGCAAGACGCTGATTCTTGTGACCCACCGCCGCTCATTGATGAATTTGGTGGACCGCATCATTGTGATTGACCGCGGCAAGATACTCGCGGACGGCCCGCGCGATAAAATACTTGCTCCGCGTCGTGGCAAATTGCGGGGCCACGTGCCAATCAGGCCCTCAAAAAAGGCAGATAGCGAGGACAGAAAGACCAACACGCTCGCTGGAAAATCCGGAATTCAAAAAGAGGAGACCGCTGAAAGCGCGACGAAGAAAACACAACAAAAGAAAGCGCGCAAAAAGAAGACAGCAAAAAAGGATAGGGTGAAATGAGCAAACTTAGCCATTGGGGCGATTATGAATTTGCCCTGGACGTCGACGCGGCCAAACGTCTCGACGTGAACCCACGAGCCAAGACCTTGCTGTATGGAATGATTGGCTTCTTGGTCATCGCCGCCATTTGGGCGAACTTCGCGGTTCTCGACGAAGTGACCCATGCCGACGGCAAGGTAGTACCTTCTTCGCAGGTTCAGATCATCCAGTATTTTGAAGGCGGTATTATCAAACAAATTATGGTCGAGGAGGGTGAGCTTGTTTCGGCAGGGCAGGTGCTTGCGCGAATCGATGATACAAGCTTTTCAGCTAATCTCGGTGAACTCAACGCCAACTATTTCGCGTTCCTCGGCCGGGCCCAAAGGCTAGACGCTGAAGCCAGAGGTGCAGCGCTTACTTTCTCGCCCGTTCTGACCGCGGAACATAGGGAAATCGCCACCGCCGAGCGAAATCTGTATAACGCTCGGCAAGCGGACCTCGAGACGCGATTGGCGATTTTGGGAGGCCAAACCGACCAAAGGAAACAGGAGCTTGTCGAGCTAAGGGAAAAGCTCGCTCAGCAGAGACGCAGTCTGATTATTCTGCGCGAAGAATTTGATATAACCAAGCCACTGGCCGAGCAGGGCATCGTCTCGCAGGTTGACCTGTTAAGGCTAAGAAGAGAGATCAATGATCTTTCGGGTGAGATCTCATCCGGCCAACTGGCGATTCCCCGAGTCCAGTCCGCTATCGACGAAGCTTTGCGTCGGGTTGAGGAACAGGTGTTTGGTTTTCAGGCGCAGAGCTCACAAGATCTCGTCGAGGTCCAGTCGCAGCTCTCGGCGCTTGAACAAACGATTGCGATGGCAAGGGATCGCGTTGAGCGCACGGATATCCGATCACCGGTCGCAGGCATCGTGAAGGAAATCCGGCTGAAGACAGTGGGCGGTGTCCTGCAGCCGGGCGAGGAGCTTATGCAGGTTGTGCCGATAGAAGACACCCTGCTGATCGAAGCGCGTGTCCGTCCGAACGATATCGGTTTCCTGAAAACCAACCAAAAAGCGATCGTAAAACTGACGGCCTATGATTTTGCGATCTATGGCGGTCTGCCTGCGGTCCTTGTGCGAATAAGCGCTGATACGATTCAGGATGAGGAGGGCAACCCTTTTTACAAGGTCACAGTGCGCACCGACAAGAATTACATCGAAAACGGATCCCAGAAACTACCGATTATTCCGGGAATGGTGGCAACGGTTGATATTCTGACCGGTGAAAAAACGGTTTTACAATATTTGCTCAAGCCCCTCAACAGAGCCCGCGAATTGGCGCTGACGGAGCGGTGATATGAAGGTCTATTGGTGGCCTTTGGTTGTGTTGTCTGTCTGCTTGGTGATCATCCCAGGTCAGCGTCAGGGTATCGCCGGACCGGCGCAAAGCTCCTTTCTGGGAACCGTAGAATTTGAGGTGGCTGACCTCGGCATTCTGGAACAGTGGCAGGATGTTCTTGCGCGCATTGAGGCGGAGCGGCCGGCTTACCGGGATTGTGAGGCACGCTTTGCGGATTGCGCCCCGGCAACGCTTCTAGCCTGGAGGGTGTTGATCGGAAGGTTGCGCGACAAGCCGCTGCGCCAACAACTCGAAGAAATCAATCAGTTCGCGAATGCAAGGGCAGTAAAGTCGGATATGGAGGCCTTCGGGAAAAACGACCATTGGGCAACGCCTCTCGAATTTCTTGAACATTCCGGTGACGGCGAGGATTTTGCGATCATGAAATATGTTTCACTGCGTGACCTTGGAGTGCCCAAAGAGCAGGTGAGGCTGCTGCTGGTTCACGATACGCTGATCAATGAAGGTGAATTTGTGCTTGTGGTGTTTGAGGGGGATCGGCCTTTATTCTTGGGAGCCCACTGGGGGTTCGTCGCTGAGCAGCAACATATTCCTTATCATATCCCCTATTATTCTATGAGCGAGGACCAGCGCTGGACCCATTACCGGGTGCTGGAGGACGGAAAAAAGGAATAACTATTTGGCTGAGCCTGAAGACATCACAGATTCCAAAAAGGACGACCGACTTGGATGGCGGCGTTATGTCACGTTGGCGCTGTTGGCCGGCGTTTTGGCGTTTCTGGTTGCCTTGGCCCCCGTGTACTACTCGTTGCGTGAATTTCGCAGTGATCTAATTCGTGATCTTAGAGTGCGAGCACAAATTACCAGCCACGGAAAATCGGATACATTATCGACCTGGATCAGAAGTAAGATCGACCTTGGCGGCCAGCTTTCGGACAACCCGTTCGTTCAGCTGTTGGCGGCGGAATATTCCCAGGTCACCGACGGTGGTCGGGTTCAGGCCGCACTGGCCGAGCAGTTACCTTACATTAACCGTGCTTTCGACCGGTTTGTCGAACAAAACGGATTGCGGGGGGCGTACCTATTTAGTTCGGACGGCGTGGCCATCGCATCGGCGATTTCAAGTCCTCTGATTACCGAAAATCTGCGTGATGCCGCCCGGCAATTTACTGGTCGCAGAGAGACAAGAGTGCTGAACTTTAGAACCGATAAAGAGGGTACCGTGCTGGACTTTTTAACCCCGGTATACGGGCCTCAATTCATCGCTTCGGCGGAAGGCCGACCGGTCAAGGCGGTCCTGTTGGTCACCGTTCCGGCCGATGACATTGTCGGTGAAATTCTCTCTTCTCAGTCCTACCCGGGTCTCGAACAATCGACATATCTTTTGCAGCGTGGCGATCCGGCGGCGGGACGGCAGCAGGAGAGGGTCGGCCCGACGAGCGTCGATGCCGTCGAGAACATAAGGGCCGGTACGCAGGGCGCTGGCGAAAACATCTTGAGGATTGGCTCGGTTGCTTCACAGACCATCGTTTACAGTTATTTAGTGGTTCCCGAAAATTTTCAGTGGCGGATCGTGTTTGAGGCGAACACGGACATTATCGAAGTCCCGTTTTTGCGGTACCTCTATACGGGACTTGCGCTGGCTGGTCTTTTCTCGCTTCTGATATTTTCCGCGACGATGACCCTCGGCTGGCGGGATCGGGTTAACCATATCGACGCACTATCGAAGGAGTTCCGACGGCTCCAGGCTCTCAAAGACAAGATGATCAACAATTCGCTGCAGGTCTTGATCAAAGCGGTCGAGCAGCGACACCAAAATCTCTCTGGTCACAGTATGAATTTGGCCCGTCTTACCAAGGGCACGGCTGCCGGACTTGGCTTGTCGTCGCGCCAACAGAGCGAGCTCGAACAAGCCAGTCTGTTATCGCAGATCTGCAAATCGGATTTGCCGAAGGAGATTTTTGACAGCAGTGAGCGGTTGGATAAGGAACAAAAGCAACTTCTTCGAACCTGCATCGCGGAGAGCCTGTCAAATGTTGCCGCGCTCGATCTCGATGATGCGGTCCGCCAGGCCATCAAACAGATCTTCGAAAGGCTTGACGGCAGCGGCTTTCCAAATGGCTTGAAGGGAGACCATATCCCGCTGGTCAGTCGCATCCTCAGCACCGGCGATGTCTTTGTCGCGAGGCTGTCGCCGCGCGCCTACCGGGAAACCATCACGGCGCAGGAATGCCTTAAGGTCTTCCGCACGAATCCGGACAGGTATGACCAAGCGGTGGTCGAGGCCCTGGCAACGTTTATCGATACTGGCGAAGGGCAGGCGGTCATCAGCGACATTGCATCCGCTGCCGCCTAGGAATAATTCGAAATACCAAGATTGAATTGATCAGCCGGCTGCTCTTGGCACCGGCAAATGGCGCCACCAGCCTTTATCGTTAAGCGAATAGATGGGCAGGTAGTGATGAACCTTGTTGGAATCGATCACCAGCGTGATCTGGTTATCAAGGAGCATGTTCTTGCCCTGAAAATTGACGATCAGGACGGCGTGCATGACCCTAAGGTTTAAGTCCTGAAGGACCACGATACGCATATCGTCGGTGCTCCAGCCCAAGGCCAAAAGAGAAAGATATTTGGCGATTGCATAGTCCTCGCAGTCGCCGAATTTCTTCAGGAATTCATGCGGAATAGCCCAGTATTCGGCCACCCCCCAATTGATCGGATCAACGATATAGCGATGCGTGTTCATATACCGGTTGACTAAATTGAGTTGCCGTTCGCGCGTCTGGCCCGCGACTTCCCGCAGCATCGCCTGCCAACGCTGCAGGTGGCAGCCATTGAAGGCAGTTGCCTTGCAGGGACCGGGGACTTCGGAACGCCGGCGATAATAGCGTTCCAGCGATCCTGTCCATTGCGGAAAAGGGGTCAGATCGACATGGGCGATGGCCTTCGTGCCGAATAGTATCGAGGCCGGGCGCGGAGCGGGCCTTGGTTGAGGTGGCGGCGGCCGCTTGATCACCGGCTGCGGGGTTTGGGTTGGCTCTTCAGCCGGCTTTGCCGCCGTCGCCTCTTCCAGGTTAGGCTTGACCTCCTGCATCTGACTTGGATCAGCCTGCTCGGCTTTTGATTCTGCCGAAGGCGGGCTCGCCGCCGGCTGCTCTTCGGGTACCTTTTCCTCTGTCGTCGGCCCCGGTTCGGGGACCGTCGATTCCGTCTGGGAAATCTCGGATTTGTGTGGTTGCTCAGGCGGCTGTACGCTGACCTGCGAGCCGACCAGCATAAGGGCTCCAATCGCCAGCCCGATCAGCGAAATTCTTGACCAACTAAAAGGCATCACTGCTTCACCCCGGGCTATCGAGCCCCCGCCGATTGTACCCTGTTTTCATCGCCTTCTCGGCCCAAATTTTGAGGTCGGAGGCTGAACGAGAAGCTATTTTAGCATTGGAACCCCTTTTGAAGTGCATACAAATTAATGTAATTGTCGAGCGTACCCCAAGTCTCTGGCGGGAAAAAAGGCGTTGAGGCTGAGGAGATTCTGGTTGAAACTGTGACAATCTGGCGTTTCTGAATCAGCGGAGAGTGAATGGCATGGCAGAGAATGAAAACGAGATCGCCTGGAACGTCGGCCGCACCCGGTTTCTAAGTGCCCTGATCGCCGGGGGGATTCTTTTCGCGGCGGCATTCGGGCTCTATTTCTTTGATCAACTGCGATCGACCGAGCGGCAACGCGAGCTGATCAACTGGCAGGTCAGACTGGGAATAGTGGCTTCAAGCCGGGCTCTTGCAGTCGAGACTTGGCTGAACGAACAGGGCCGGGCGGTGCAGTCTCTGGCCGAAAACGCCTCTCTGCAAATCTACGTCGCGGAATTGGAACTCCTGAAGAAACAAGGCAGTTGGGAGCGGGGCGGCGCGGTTCCGGAGGCTGAGTACTTGCAAAGCCTGTTGTCGGTCAGTGCCGCCCAGGCAGGGTTCGTTCCCGAGAAGCTCTCCGAGACGGTAAATGCCAACGTCACACCAGCCGGGCAGGCCGGAATGGCGCTTCTAGATTCGAGTGGCAATATTCTCGCTGCGACCCAACATATGCCGCCCATGGACGAGCGCTTTGCGGGCGGCATGGCGACGGCCAGAGGGGGAGCGCTGGCGCTTATCGATCTGCATTCCACGAGTGCCGGAATTCGGATAGGCTTCGTGGCGCCGATTTACGCGATTCAGGCGACCGGCGGCAGTGATATTATCGGCTTCGTCGCCGCCATCCGCTCACCCGGGTCGGATCTCTACGACCATTTGGAGCAGCCCGGCGATACCAGCCAGACCGGCAAATCCTACCTAATTCGCCAAGCCGGGCGGAGCATTGAATATATCTCACCGCTTGCTGACGGCATCAAGGTTTTGCAGCGCCAGCTCGATATGGAAACCGAAGGTCTTGTCGATGCCGACGTTTTGGCGGCCCCCGGCAAATTTGTTGAAGGAAGGGATTATGAGGGCACAGAAGTGCTTGCGGTTGGCAGAGCGATTCCTTCTGCACCCTGGATATTGGTGCGCAAAGTCAGCCGAAGCGAGGCCTTGGGGCCGTTTGAGCGCCGCTACGATGCGGCATTGTGGATGGTGCTGTTAACACTGGTTATTGTCTCGACGGCAATCTTTGCGGTCTGGCGCCACGGCGCTTCTGTACGCGCCAACCAGGCCAGGGCGCAGTATCAGGCGACAGCAGACGAACTGGCCCGCCGCAATCAGTTTTTAAAGGCCGTCACGGACGGGCACCCGGCCCAAATCTCGGCGGTCAGCCGCGAAGGCGCAATCACCTTTGCAAATCCGGCCATGGCAACGGAATACGGCATGACACCCGAGACCGCCGTCGGCAAAGAGTTGGCGCTGGTGATGGGAGCATCGCGTTCCGGCCGGATGAGAGCGCTGAACAATCAGGCCTTCAACGAGAGCAAGACGGTTAGTGACATCCTTTCATTTGTGGATTCAGAAGGCCATACGAGAACCTTCCAGACCTTCCATGTGCCGCTGGCCGAAGCCGGCAAGAACGTGGAAAGCGTATTGATGATCCAAGACGACATTACCGATGTTGTCGAAGCCAGGGAGCGCCGAGAGAGGGTGCTCAGGCAACTGGTGGGCACCTTGGTTGCGCTTGTGGATCAGCGCGACCCATTCTCAGCCGAGCACTCGAAGCGGGTGGCAGAGGTTTCGGCAGCTATCGCCGGGCATATGGATGTGGACGATCGGGTGGCAAGAACCTGCGACCTGGCTGGAAATATGGTCAATATCGGCAAGTTCTTTGTTCCCGATGAGCTCCTGACAAAGAAAGGCAAGCTTTCAGACAAAGAGCGACAGGTCATCCGGGAAAGCTTGTTAGCGGGAGCCGATCTGCTTGACGGGATAGAGTTCGATCTGCCGGTGGTCAAGGTCGTCCGGCAGTTGCAGGAACGCTGGAATGGATCTGGTTATCCGGACGGATTGAAGGGCGACGAGATTGACCTTTCGGCCAGGATCGTAGCGACTGCCAACGCCTTCGTCGGCATGGTCAGCGCCCGCGCCTACCGCAAGCCGTTGTCGTTCAAGGAAGCGGTCAATATTCTGTTCAAAGATACCGACGAAGCCTACGATCGAAAGGTTGTCGCGGCGCTCCTGGATTATGTGGAGAACCACGGCGGCCTCGAGTCGTGGAAACATTATTCAGATACCGAGTAGTCGTGCGATTAGCGAGCGGAGACTGACACCGTAGCCGGCTTCACTGACCTTTCGGTCTTTCGGTTCGGCTGTCCCAAAACCGCCGGGCCGGTCAACACCTTCTTAATAAGCTGCGACTGCCGGTTGGTGTCTGTTTTCTGAAAGATTTGTTTAAGCTGTGAGCGCAGTGTGTGTCCGCTGCGACCGGTCTCTCCGGCGATCTCATCGAGTGTTTTTCCTTGCACCAGCTTTTCGGCCAAAGCCGCCTCGGCGTCCGTGAGCGTGTAGAGACGTCGCAAGGTGGCATGTGAAACCGTTACTTCCGTATCAGGTGATGTCATAAAAATAACAGCGTTTTGGCGGCCAGCTTGTGTGCCGGCCGGAACCAACAAAAGCGAAAGACCCCCACCGCCGTCCTTGCCCGGAATAACCAAGGTCTCCTGATCGTGCTCGTCGGTCGATTCCCCAGCGGTCATGCGCTCCACCACTTTTTGAAATTCCTGGTTAAGTTTCTTGCTGTTGGTGGCGCAGCGGCCATCCGGGCGCCTGACAAGCCCGCTGTCATTTTGCAAGAGGGCCTTGGCCTGATCATTGCTGTGCAAAATACGGCAGCCGTGATCGACGACCATGATCCCCAATGGAATGCGATTGAGACTCTGCAACGCACTTTGGCCAGCCGCCACCTTCATGACCTTCTGCAGTCTCCGAAATCTGACCATCGAATGCATAAGCCGGCGGCGCAATCGCGCTGGATCAAGATCATGCCCGGTTAGCACCTCTTGAAGACCAAGACCTAAAAGCTGAAGGCCTGTCCGGTTCTCATAATCGTCGACTATGGCCAATAAAGGCGTGCGGGCTGCAATTCGTGACAGAATTGGCGCCTGCCCAAGCAACGATTTTGTTCCCCCGGCCTGCACGGCGACACCGTCGAAACTGGTCAGTTTGCTCTCGGCAGAGGCGTTCTCAGGCCAAGCTCGGTCTGTCAGAACCAGATCCCCGCCTTTCAGGTATTCCGCCGATTGCAGTTTTTTGGCCGGCTTGTCATCTGCCAAAGAGATCAGGGCCAGTCGCAAAGCCTTGCCGTTCCCAGATTTAGATGCCTCCGGCTTCTTCGCCATATGTTTGGCACCCCTTGCTTTGTGCTCGCGCCGCCGTTCGCGGCGCCCCGGCGTGCATAATCATATCACATTAATACAATTTGTGGTCCGAAGAACAAACCATTGTTGCGGCTTGAAACCCCAGCCTTCAAAGCAGGCTTGGCCTTTGAGGGTCTCAGTACTTTTTACTCGAGGTCAATGAGTTCAACGTCGAAGACCAGCATGCCCTTGGGCGCAAACGGCCGATCCTCGCGATTGTCATAGGCCAGGGCTCCAGGGATCCAAATTCGGGCTATTTCCCCCTTGGAAAGCTTGGGAAGGGCGAGCTGCCAGCCCGTGATCAAGCGATTGAGCGGAAAGCTGGCGGTTGCTTCCCGCAGGCGAGAACTGTCAAACATGCGCCCATCGGTGGTCCAGCCCGAATAGTGAACAACAATCGTACTCTCAAGTTCTGGATAGGTGGTTTGGTCCCCGGCCTTTAGCGTCAATATGCCGATGCCTTCGCTGGTAACCGTGGCTGCCTCAGGAATTGCGGCCACGTTCTCAGGGGCCGGCAGGGGATCCAAAACGTCGACAATTTCAACCTCCATAACATAATCCGCCTTTTCGAACGCTTGCGAACCCTCCGGCACCAAGTCGCTCGAGATCCACCAGCGGCGCTTTTCGCCGACCGGCATGCTTTCAAGAATTGTGGCAAAGAAAGGCAGAGATTTTCGAACTTGGCGCAACTGGCTTGTACTCAAACCGTCCTCGACCGATCCTGTCTGGGTGCCGTCGGCCTTCCATACGTTGCTGCGGGTCCGGATGACTTTGAACGGATCTTTAGTTGCGACTTCCAGGCCTTTCTGGAGCACTATGAAGGCCAAGCCGGGCATGACCTCGACAACACCGGCAGCCGGCTTGGTAAGATGCGCCGCGGTCTCTGCGGCCTGAATGCTGTTCAACGGTGAGGCAAATACGATCGCTGACAGCGCGCCGAAAAGAAATCGTTTCATGTTGGCTCCAGAGTTTTTCTCACTAGCCCGGACGGCGCTTCCGAGGCGGCCGTTGCAGCAGTCTGGCCTAGCGAAAGGGCGAACTCAAGTCGCGAATTTACATACTCCTGACTGAATGCTGGTCGTGATTCAGCGATTCAAAAAAAGGATCACAAAATCGCCGACTATCAAAGTCAACTCCTGGAAATTGCTAGGCGTAGGAATCCGCCAGTTGCCGATCACGAGTTGCCCTTTTTGGCAACGTCACACAGTACAGTAAAGGGCGCGCCGGCACTGCGCGCCCTTCTTTCGGCAATGGAAACTTCGCTGCTATTTCTGGCGGTACTCAACCGGCAGGAAGAACATGTGATCCTGATCCGGCACCGCCATATGGCAGGTGCCGCAAAATTCGACATTTCCGGAGCCGGCGGCGTTGGTGATTCCGTAAACGCTGCCGCCCGGCAGAATAAGAGTATATTCCCAGTCTCCGAATTCCGACCGAAATCCGGCCTCCATCTTACGCATCAGAAACAGGGGTCCGGATGAGGTCTCACCGCCCGCGTCGAGGGTAAAACTGTCCTTGGCCAGAATGGAGCCAACCGGCATTTCGCCAAAATCCTCAAACTTGCCGTAGGCAGCAGCGATTTCATTGGCGTAATTGTTCACGTATCGGCCGCCGTGGGTTGCCGATTGATAGGGCGCTGTATTGTATATGGCCCAACTGCGATAATCGGCCGCAATGTCGCTGCCATCACTCAAATAGGGATTGGCGCCCTCAAGCAGGACGTCGTAGCCCGCCGCGACCTCCTTATCGCCCATCTCGCCACCCTCTTGCGGCGCGCAGGGATTGCACGGATTGCAGGGATTGGCGCCGGCACATGGGTTGCATGGATTTTTCGCTGCGCAGGGATTGCAAGGATTGCACTTCTTGGCGGCGCAAGGATTACATTTGGCCGCAGCGCAAGGGTTGCAGGGGTTACATTTCTTAGCGGCGCAAGGATTGCATTTGGCCGCAGCGCAAGGATTGCTGGGATTACACTTGGCACCGCTCGCCTCGGCAACCAGCCGGTCCCTGGGTGCCGGAACCGCATCAGGGTTGGTTGCGGTGCTCGTGTTACTCGACTGTTCGAAGACGCCCATCGCGACAGCTATGCCAGCGATACCAACCATACTGGCCAGGCCCGTCGTGATGAAAAGTTTGTTTCGGTTTGCCATTTTGCCTCCAGGAATCATTATTTACCGATCATCGTTGTGATGAACCGGCTGATCGCATTGCTCGCACCCTATGTATCAGTTGCGGCCTTTAAACCCCAATCAGATTGTCTCAATTTCATGTGATGGGCGGTTCGGGTTTCGTGATGATCAGTCGAACATGCGTGACCATTCGCGCTCGAAATCCGCCCTGTTTCGGTTTTCGAAGAAATCATTAAGCCGTGGCCCGATGGCGAGTTTTTGCCCACCATCCCGGGTCAGGGGTCTGAACAAGAAATTTCCTGTTTGTTGCGTGCGCCGGGTCAGAAGAAGTTCCAGCGGTATCGAAATATAGAAGCCTTTGTCAAAGCTCCCCTCGCCAAACTGCTCAGCCGAGACATTTGTAAAGGTCGCAAAGGCGCCGACCCGCACGCCGTTTGGGAAGCGTCTTGAAAAGTCGAATGTCATACCCCGGTCCTTGGCCAGATAACGGCCGGCGCTGATGGTTGCACGCATATCATAAAAAGGGAGCTCGTAGTACAAGGTCGCGTGGCCGGTTATGACCTCGTAGTCGCGGAACGAAAACAGCTGATTAAAATCACGTTGTTTTACCCAGTTCAGATCCACCGCGATGGCGTACGGCTTGCCAAATGGCTTGTACAAGATCTCGCCACCAACACCGCCGAACATGCCTTCAAATAGACCGGCGCTGGCCCGAACATACCAGTTGGGCGCAAGACCGCTGATGTAATCCGCCTGGAATCGTTCGATGTGGGTTTTCCCATTCTGAAGATATTGAACGATATTGCTGCGCACACGCGGCAACTGGCTGTTGCTCCGGCGTTCGATCTTGTCCAGGTTTCCGAACAGAAAGCGGCGACCAATAAAAGAAAAACCGATCTTCGGGGTCAGGGCATAAACCAAGCCCAGTTCGAGATCCAAATCGGCCAGGTAAATGCCCGCGGTTGGATCGCCAATATGCTGCTGCAGTTCCGGTGCTAGCCACCAATCAAAAACCGGATAGACGTCGGTCCGAACGTATCCGGTGTTCGCCTCCTTCCAGTTTGTTCGGGGTGTTTCGAATTCGGTATGCGCCATGATTTCGGATGGGCTGCCTCGGCCGAGGGCATGACGCTCCAAATCTGATCGCAGAACCGTTACACGGCTGACCTCGAGCGCTCCTATGATCTCGACGATGGTGATCTCCTCGACCTCAAACGGCAAGTGATTGGCTGCGATGCGGCTGGCCCAGGAAAGGTTTATCGGGCCCTCCCGGAAAGGTGCCCGCACCAGATGCAACACGGCTTTAGTGCCGTCAATCTGCAGGGAATAGGCGCCAAAACCATATTGAGCCAGTTCCCCGAACATTGGTTCCGCATATACAAAAGTCTGTTCCGCGGTCAGGGCACCACTTTGGGCGACCAGCGGCACCAACGGTGCGGCCGATGTCGGTGCTATCAATTCGCTGTATATTGTCTCTTCTACCAAGGGCGCCCGCACGCCGGGCCATGCTTCAGGTCTGGGTGAATTTGAAAGACTGGCAAATTTCGATAGCCGGAGGTCCATCTTCGGTCTTTGTCGCGCCAGCCCCTGGGTCACCAGATCGCTAAGCGTTAGACTTGCATCGGCGGCCCTTGCGGTTTCAAGGCCCGGTGCCGGTTTTGCATCGGTCGGCCAAAGTGAAACGGCGACGAGATTCGAGCCCCCAGCGGCCAAGTCCGCGAACTCACGCTCCAATTGACCGACACGGGAAATGGCTGAGCGGGAAATCACAACTGCCTCCGAGGTTCCCGCCCCATCAATCCACCGGATGCGAAGTTTATCGGTTGACCGCGGCAGGCCTGAGAAGGCGGTCTTCGCGACTTCATATTCAAGATCGGGACCGATCGTTGCCGCCGCCGCAGGCGTCAGCACAAGGTGGGCTTCGGGCCCGGTGAATACCAGACTTGATACGGAAACACCGATCCGTCGTAGTCTTTCGTAGAACTGGTTAAGAGTCAGACCATAGCCAAGGGTCGGAGCGCGACCAATCTCCTGGTGGTTTGAGCTTTGCTCTTTGGGTCTGGGTTTGATGACCGGTTGGGTGAGCCCCGTCTTGGGGATGCCGAGATTGAAAAAGTTGGTTCGCAAAGCGAACCGGAGACTAACGGTATTCCCGCGTTCGAAACCGAGGCCAAAGTCAAACCACGGAACCGGACGATAGTTGATGCCGACACCAATCGGCAGATCTTCGTCGAGAGCGTCTTCTCCGGAAACGAAGTCGGGATCGGTGCCGTTGTACTCAATTTTGACGGTTAGGCCCTCCCACGGTGTGACATATTCAGCGCCACCGAAAAGGCCGGCAGTGCGGCCAGAAAAATAGGTGCCGAAGCTGAATTTCCCGCCGCGACCCGAAGCCGCGGTGCGTCTCCTGAAGCGCTTTCCGAAGATGCGTAGCGGATTGGTAACGGTTGCTCGGCTTCCCAAGGCTCCCCAACCCATTCCCAGGTGCAAATCGAGACGACCGAACCGCTTGCTGGCGACCAAATATTCCCCCGAGTTGATGCCGGTCCCGATAGCGTCCTGGAAACCCAGCGCCAGGGCCGGGACATATTTTCCTTCCTGGAGTAGACGGAATTTAAAATCGAAGGACCGATCGAGAAAGGTGTTGGCATTTTTAAACTTGATCAGGTCCCCGAAGAACTTGCCGGTACTTTGCGGAATCGCCGGGATCTGTCCGGGCCGGTTGGTGATGTCGACGTAACGAAAGACGACTTCCGCCCAAGGGAGGATCTGCCAGTTTAGATAATAACTTCGGTAGGGGTTTATGAAGCTGGCGCCGATTTCGAATTGGCCGTCCGGTGCGAAGCGCGCTGTACGGGTCCGCAACAGCCCAACGCCGCCAAATAGATTGGTTGAAGTATAATCGAGTTCTTCTTCCTGTGCGTTGGACGGCATACCATGACCGAGCAGCGCGATCATGCACGTGGAGGCTGCCAACATGGCCTTTAGACCGGCTACAGTTTTTCGGCCTTGACTTCTCATGTGGCTAAACGTCTCTCGCAATATGTCTGAAAGTTCTTGGCGCCCGGCTTGATCTTGTTTGGCAAAGGTCTTCGCGCACAGGAGATTGGGTTAGCGGTCTTTGACGTTGTTTGCAAAGACTTTCTTCGGTGAATTCCGATCGATTCTCTTTCCACACCATCCCAAGCGGTGTTAACCTTCCATATGAATACCGGCAGGGCCGGAGAGTATGTGGCAAAGAGGTCGGCCGTGATGGTGCGTTACCAAAACATAATTGCATTATTGGCCGGATTCCTTGTTTCGAGCTGCGGTGCCGATGGCGTGTGGGGCAACGCGTATCAATCATTGAGAATGGCTGTAATGGGCGCTCCCGAGCTTGAGATTAGCCGGGAAAGCGTCGATAAGACGCCTTACGCAATGATTACCGCCAGAATTGGCAAGTTACCGGGGGCAATTCTGGTCTTGGCCGAGCAGAAGGGCGGCGCCAATTACTGGATGTCGTCCAACAACATCAGTATCATTACCAGCTCGGGGCGCCTGATCCGCACGGTTGGCTTGGACCGTGATCTCAATCTGGTGCGGATCGAGGGTAACGATCCTCTAGCCTATGCACCTCATCGCCTGGAGAAAAAAGTGCAGTACTCGGGCTACATGGAGATCTTGCGGCCGGCGCCCGACAACTTCTCCATTCAGTGCCAACTGGAGCCGGGAGAGGCGGAACAAATCACCATTGCCGAACTGCGGTTTGACACGATTCATATGATCGAGAACTGTCGGGCTTCGACCGGGTGGAAATTCAAGAACCACTATTGGGTTGATCCCTATGACGGTTTTATCTGGCAGAGCCGTCAGCATTTTCTAAAAGGGGTCGCGCCTATGACCATTCGCGTCTTGAAGCCTGCGGCATAAATTCTTGGACGCTCGAACGTCTGGCAGAGCAATTCGAAAAATTCGAACAAACAAAGAAAAGCGGCTCACCAAAAGGCAGTGAGCCGCTCTAAAGATCCAAATCTTTAATTTCCGCTCGATGTAGTCGTCGTAGTCGTCGTAGTCGTTGTCGGAGGCGTTGTCGGAGGTGTCGACGGAGGCGTGGTCTCCGGCGGTGTGGTCTCCGGCGGCGTGGTCTCCGGCGGTGTCGTCCCCGGCGGTGGAATCACAGGCGGCGTCACACCGCGGTCCTTTTTGCCATCAAACGCAATTTCAAGCACAATCGCCAGTAGGGCTGCAGCTGCAATACCCGTGACTATATAACCAGCCTTGAGACGGTTATCATCATCCTTATCGGTTTGGCCGGCTGTAGTTCCTGTGCCGACTTTCGCTCTTTGTGGAGAGATCGTCTCTTTTGACTCATCTTTGGCCCCGACCGAAGCGATCGGCGAAAGAATGAGCCCCAGCGAAAGCGCAGTGGAGAGAATCTTGTTCGCCGTTTTCATTCGCTTATTCCTTCCCATTTATTCGTAATAAGAAAACAATGCAGGCTTCCAACACTCATTGACGCGCCTTTGCCAAGAACCGACCGCTTTGAGCCGCATTCGCAAAATGCAACGCTTCAAAAAATGAAACACCTTTCCGACTACTGTAGATGGGTACGACTCGCCTATATACTACAAAAAGAAGCAATTGGAAACGTACCAAACCGTCTGCGGCCATCACAGGCCAATTAATTTCTTGCAGCCAGGCTCGATATCAGTTTGCG
>JADFIA010000072.1 GCA_022566895.1 Pseudomonadota bacterium | reverse complement strand
CGCTTGGGGACATTTTGATCGTTCCATTTAGTCTTTCCTAATAGTGATTTAGGTTCACACGCCCAAATGCGTCGAAACGTATCACTCTTACCAGCCCCAAACCGTGAGCAAATTCTACAATATTCTATATTCTTCTAAAAGGCTTTTTCGGCGATTAGTGAATTGAGGATAATGGCAAATGAGATTTCAAGTATGACTCTTTGATCGCTCTGTTTTGAATTTTTAATCCGACATTAATTTTGAGTTCACCTTCTCGCTTTACCTGGTCCCACGCGCTGCCGGTTTCATGACTTATCTGTGATAATTGGTAAGCGCTCAAACGCCCATAGAATGAGAATATTTCTTGCAAAAAAAGTTGAACCTTTGGAGATAGTTGTAGGGCAACCTCCCGCTCTTTCAAGGTGTGTGGGTTGAAACTTTTTGCTCGGGAAACAATTCTATTAGAGCCGTAGTCTCTGAAGGCTCTAAACAGGCGCTTGTTTACAGGTCCCATACTCCAAGCTTCAAACTGCTCCGAGACCAATGGGCCATCGTGGCAAACCAGAAAGTTTGCATGAGAAAAATACAAAAGCTTTTGTAGCTTCAGTGGTGTCAATCCGACATTTTGTTCTTCCGCGATATCGAGGATCGCGTTTGCTATTCCAAGAGCGTCAAACGGTGGAGCATCGCACTCATCCATTTCTTGGCCCCTCATAACGTTCTTGACTAATGAAGGCTTAGCCTAGCATATACGCCAGCGCGAGTTGTATCATGACGAGTATGAATCCGCAAAGCCGAACATTTGAGTACGATCAATTATTTCCCCCCTCATCGCAAGTAAGCCGCGGCCTGTCGCATAGGGCTGGCGGTGGCCGGGGCGCATCTATAGGACTGAGCATGGAAGTTCGCCCGAGAAAAAAGCGAGCCCGGAGGAAGGTTCGAAGCGACAAGACCAAGCAAGACCATAAGTCGAACCGAACCGGAATAACGAGAATAAGGACAAGACAATGACCCTCACGCAAAGAGCCCAGGCCACCGCGGCCGCCCTGTGTTTCGGCTTTGTAAGTATTTTTGCCCTCGGCCTGGCCACCGGCACCCCGGCCCAGGCCGAATGGCTGGTGGAGATCGAGGCGGCGCACGCGGTCCATCTGATCAAAGTGCTCAAAGCGACCGAGGTGATCGAAGCGCCAAGGGTCTTGCGGTCCTGCGCCGCGGCCAGAACCGTGGCGGTCGCGGAAACAGAGATTTAATCCGGCCTGGCCGCCCGAGCCTTCCAGGCCCTCAAGCGGCCGGCCGCCCAGCCATTTAGCCTTGGCCCCCCTGACTCCAGTAAACTGCCGAAGGCCCCTTCCGGGGCCTTCACTTTTGCCCCGATCACGTACCGGATCCGATCATGTGTTCCCTTTATGTTCTTGCCTGCGGAGGGCCGCCGTGGCATAAGACGGCAGGGATTTCACAGGCGGAGAAAGTCCATGCAGGAATTGTTGGCCGAGCTCGATCTGAGGACCTCGTCGCAAGGGGATTTCGATTTTCTTTTGGGCCGCCGACGGGTCGCCCATCGACGGCTCAAGGAACGCCTTGTCGGCGCGCACGAATGGCACACCTTCGAGACCGACTATGAATGCTGGGCCCTGGCCGGCGGCATGGTCAATGTGGATCATCAATGCCTCGAGGACGCGGCCTTTCTGAGCGGATCGGAGGCGCCGTTCTACGGCGTCTCGGTGCGCAGCTTCGAGGCCGCCACCAAACTCTGGACCATCTATTGGCTCGACAGCATCCGGGCCCGCCTGGAGTTTCAGGTTGCAGGCGCCTTTACAGGCCATCAGGGCCTCTTTTACGGCACCGAGGAGTTCGCCGGGCGGCCGCGGGCCCTGCGCTTCCTGTGGGACCTTTCGAACCCGGAGGTGCCGCGATGGGAGCAGGCCTACGAGGACGATCACGGCGATTGGGAGACCAACTGGATCATGGAATTCACAGCCCGTGAATGATCATCGCCGCTTGAGATCGGCGGGCGGAAGGCCTATCTAGTGCGGATGCTGGAAGACATTATCGTCAAGGGGGCCCGCGAGCATAACCTCAAGGGCATCGACGTGACGCTGCCGCGCAACAAGCTGGTGGTGATCACCGGCCTGTCCGGCTCGGGCAAGTCCTCGCTGGCCTTCGATACCATCTACGCCGAGGGCCAACGGCGCTACGTGGAGAGTCTTTCGGCCTACGCCCGCCAGTTTCTCGAGCTGATGCAGAAGCCCGATGTGGACCATATCGAAGGCCTGTCGCCGGCCATTTCGATCGAACAGAAGACGACCTCGAAAAACCCCCGCTCGACCGTCGGCACGGTGACCGAGATTTACGATTACATGCGCCTACTGTGGGCCCGGGTCGGCGTCCCCTATTCGCCGGCCACCGGCCTGCCGATCGAATCCCAGACCGTCTCGCAGATGGTCGACAAGGTGATGGGGCTGGCCGACGGCACGCGGTTTTATCTTCTGGCGCCGCTGGTCCGCGGCCGCAAGGGCGAATACCGCAAGGAGTTCGCCGACCTGGCCAAGGACGGCTTTCAACGGCTCAAGATCGACGGCGAGTTTTACGAAATTGACCAAGTGCCGGCGCTGAATAAGAAACTCAAGCATGAGATCGACGTGGTGGTCGACCGCCTGGTGGTCCGCCCGGGCATCGAGGGCAGACTGGCCGACAGCCTGGAGACGGCGCTGAAGCTGGCCGACGGGCTGGCGGTGGCCGAACTGGTCGGCGCCAACCCGGACCACCAGGGCACGGCGGCGCCGCGGCTGTTGTTCTCCGAACGCTTCGCCTGCCCGGTCTCGGGCTTTACGATCGAGGAGATCGAGCCGCGGTTGTTCTCGTTCAATAACCCCTACGGGGCCTGTCCAGCCTGCGACGGCCTGGGCACCGAGATGCATTTCGACGCCCAGCTGGTGGTCCCCGATGCGGGCAAATCGCTGGCCGACGGGGCCATCAAGCCGTGGGCGCGCTGCGAGCACCCCTATTATCGCCAAACCCTCGAGGCGCTGGCCCGCCACTACGGCTTTTCGATGGCCGCACCTTTCAGGACGCTGCCCGAGACGGCCCGCCAGGCCCTGCTTTACGGCTCCGACGGGGCCGAGATCACCTTTTCCTACGACGACGGGCGCAAGGCGTACGAGATCATAAAGCCCTTCGAGGGCGTCATCTGGAACCTGCAGCGCCGCTGGCGCGAGACCGAGAGCGCCTGGAGCCGCGATGAGCTGTCGCGCTACCAGGCCACCTCGACCTGCGAGACCTGCCGGGGCCAGCGACTGAAGCCCCAGGCCCTGGCCGTCAAGATCAACCATAAGCACATCTCCGAAATCACCACCCTGTCGGTCAAGGCGGCCCATCGGTGGTTCACGGCCCTGCCCCGCCACTTGACCGGCAAGCAGCGGCAGATCGCCGAAAGGGTGTTGCGCGAGATCGAGGAGCGCCTCGGGTTCCTGGTCAACGTGGGGCTCGAATATCTGACCCTGTCGCGCGGCTCGAGGACGCTGTCGGGCGGCGAAAGCCAGCGCATCCGCCTGGCCTCGCAGATCGGCTCCGGGCTGACCGGGGTGCTTTACGTGCTCGACGAGCCGTCGATCGGCCTGCATCAGCGCGACAATGCGCGGCTCTTAAAGACCTTGATGAACTTAAGGGATCTGGGCAATTCGGTGCTGGTGGTGGAACACGACGAAGAGGCGATCCTGGCGGCCGATCATGTGATCGACATGGGCCCCGGGGCCGGCGAACACGGCGGCCAGGTGGTGGCCCAGGGAACCCCCCAGGCGATCATGAAATCCAAGGCCAGCCTGACCGGGCAATATCTCTCGGGAAGCCGCCAGATCCCGATGCCCCGCAACCGCCGGCCGGCCAACCCGGCCCGGCAACTGCGGATCAGGGGGGCGCGGGCCCATAACCTGAAATCCCTCGACGTGGCCATCCCGCTGGGCGCCTTTGTGTGCATCACCGGGCTGTCGGGCTCGGGCAAGTCGACCCTGACCGTCGAGACCCTGTACAAGGCGGTGGCCCGCCAGCTTACCGGCGCCCGGGCCATCCCCGGGGCCCACGACGGGCTCGAGGGCCTGGAGCATCTGGACAAGGTGATCGACATCGACCAGAGCCCGATCGGCCGCACGCCGCGCTCCAACCCGGCCACCTATACCGGCACCTTCACCCCGGTCCGCGAATGGTTCGCCGGCCTGCCCGAAGCCAAGCTGCGCGGCTACAAGCCCGGGCGCTTTTCGTTCAACGTCAAGGGCGGGCGCTGCGAGGCCTGCCACGGCGACGGCCTGATCAAGATCGAAATGCATTTCCTGCCCGATGTCTACGTGCAGTGCGACCAGTGCAAGGGGGCGCGCTATAACCGCGAGACCCTGGAGGTCAAGTTTCGCGGCAAATCGATCGCCGATGTATTGGACATGACGGTCGAGGAGGCGGCGCAATTCTTCAAGGCGGTGCCGGCCATCCGCGACAAATTGCAAATGCTCGAGCGGGTCGGCCTGGGCTATATCAAGGTCGGTCAGTCGGCGACCACCCTTTCCGGCGGCGAGGCGCAACGGGTCAAGCTGTCGAAGGAACTGGCCAAGCGGGCCACCGGCAAGACCTTGTACATATTGGACGAACCGACCACCGGCCTCCATTTCGAGGATGTGCGGCGGCTGTTGGAGGTCTTATCGGCCCTGGTGGATCAGGGCAATTCGGTGGTCGTCATCGAGCATAATCTCGAGGTCATAAAATGTGCC
>JADFIA010000035.1 GCA_022566895.1 Pseudomonadota bacterium | reverse complement strand
GCGGTCCTTTTTACCATCAAACGCAATTTCAAGCACAATCGCCAGTAAGGCTGCAGCTGCAATACCCGTGATTATATAACCAGCCTTGAGACGGTTATCATCATCCTTCTTGGTTTGGCCGGCTGCGGTTCCTGTGCCGACCTTCGCTCTTTGTGGAGAGATCGTCTCTTTTGACGCATCTTGGGCCCCCACAGAAGCGATCGGCGAGAGGACTAGCCCCAGCGAAAGCGCTGTAGAGAGAATCTTGTTCGCCGTTTTCATTGGCTTATTTCTTCCCTTTATAAACAGTAGTAACACTACTACACTAGCTCGCTCAAAACATCAGCCCGATTGGCTACGCATCCAAGTCTTTTACGACCGCTTACGCCAAAAGCGATATATTTCTTTTACGCAACCAGTAATCTACAAACCCAAACCATCTACAACGAATAGCCCGACAAGCCAAGATTTGAAATCCGAAAAATTCACTCTTTCATCAAAAAATTAAGATTTCGTTACAAAAAAGCAACTTTTCCACAAGAACCCCATGTCCTGCAGACCAATCCATCCTAAGAGCACAGCCCTTGACGACGACGCAATAACAAAACCTTGATGACGGCGCAATAACAAAATCGTTATGTGAAATCGTTAGGTGAACGTATGCCCAATTCGATTTACCATGATATCCGTGATTTTCCTGTCTAACACTCGAGACTGGTATTTCTTGTCCTAACGTGCAAAAGTTCAGGACTTGGCGCGATCAGGGGGGAATCCACTTGATCGGCCATTTGAAAGAATAGATCGCCTGCTAATAATCATGATGATCTGCTAAACAGGAGAAATCGGACATGATAAGTAAGACGGTAAAGGTCCTAAGCCTTGCCTCTCTTGCAGCTACGATGACATTTGGCGCGCTGCCTACAGCGCAAGCCAAAGACGCTGATCGCGATGTTGTCTTCGTGGCTACGCACCATGAAAAAGAGAAGTGCAATCCTTGTGCGGCCAAGAAATGCAATCCTTGTGCGGCCGAGAAGTGCAATCCTTGCGCGGCCAAGAAGTGCAATCCTTGCGCAGCCAAGAAATGTGATCCTTGTGCAGCTGAGAAAAAGGAAAAGAAGTGATTGAAACGGCGTCAAACTGACGTCGTTGTTCACATCCAGGGTCTGGTCCGCTAGCCTGCGGGTCAGGCCCTGATTCATTGACGACTTGCACATGGCACAGACACTTGAGCAAATTCCAACAGAACGGCTCCACGAAATGTTGGGAGCCGGTCTTGAGGTGTTAAATTGCCATCGCGTTCTGGGGCTGACCGGAGACAATATTGTCGGTGAACTCATCAAGGGTCACCAGAGCTTTTACGAGTGGGACCATTATCCCCCCGGCGACGTTTACGACGGGGCGCATGATTCGCAATTCTATTATCACGCCCATCCGCAGCTCGAGCGGGTTGGCGAACACGGACATTTCCACTCTTTCCTGCATCCGGCAGCCATCTCGCCAGCGGCGAAGCCGCTTGTGGAGCCGCCAGAGAGCGAGCTTGAAGACGACCAGACTACACTCTGTCACCTGGTCTGCATTTCTATGGATTCCAAGGGAATACCGATCCGCTTTTTTACGACCAACCGTTGGGTGACCGGCGAAATTCTGTATCCCGCCGAGACTATTATTCAGGCCCTCGATCGGTTTGAAATTGACCTCGCTCAGCCGTCCTGGCCGGTCAATATCTGGCTCACTAATATGATTCGCTTTTATCGGCCGGCAATCGAGAATCTGCTGTGGGAACGTGACGTTACGATTCTAAGTTGGCAGCGGGTCCATCCTGATTCAAATGCCTACGAAGATCGTGATCTGGAGGTCACTTCATGCGTCGATATTTCAGTTGACGAGCAGATGGCTGCGGTTCGAGAGACCCTGGCGCATCGTGGAGAGCACGTCCCGGAAATCGGATAGGGGGATCAACCAAACCGCAAGTATTTCGGATTCCTCAGATTACAGATGTGCTGTGGCGAAACTATTGGTTCTGAAATTCGAGCGGCTTGACCAGGGCGGAGGTTCGTGAAAGGCTCCGTTCGCCACGATGAACCTCAACTTTCCAAGTATCGAAATCGGGGAAACCAAATGGATCGAAGGATATTGAGCGCCGCAATCTGCCTTGCAATAGCGGCGTGCGGTAGCGAGGAATCGGAAACGGCAGTTGTCGATCCGCAAATACGAGCTGCGGAAATTGCCCGCGCCAACATTATCGTGGATACGCACATCGACGTTCCTTACCGGCTTGAAGAAAAATATGAAGATGTCACCGAGGCTACCGAGGGCGGTGATTTCGATTATCCTAGAGCCGTGGCTGGTGGGTTGAACGCGCCATTTATGTCGATTTATACATCGGCGGCGGTCGAGGAGGCCGGGGGTTCCAAAGAATTGGCCGACCGGCTTATCGATATGGTGGAGGAGATCGTCCAACGAGCTCCTGACAAATTCGCCATCGCATATTCGGTAGCGGATGTGCGCCGGCACTTCGACGAAGGCCGGATTTCGATGCCAATGGGGATGGAAAATGGCGGCCCGATCGAAGGCGATCTTGGCAATCTCCAGCATTTTTACGAGCGTGGAATTCGTTACATCACCTTGACCCATTCCAAAAGTAACCATATTTCCGATTCATCTTACGATGAAAACAAACGCTGGCAGGGTTTGAGCCCCTTTGGTGAAGATCTGGTAATGGCCATGAACCAGCTTGGCGTTATGGTGGATGTCAGCCACGTTTCGGATGAAGCTTTCTACGACGTGATGGAGATAACGAAAGTTCCGGTGGTCGCTACGCATTCGTCGGCGCGGGCGTTTACCGCGGACTGGGAGCGCAATATGAGCGACGAAATGATCGTCCGCCTCAAAGAAAACGGCGGCGTCATCATGATCAATTTCGGCTCGGCTTTTCTGACCAAGACCGCCAACATCGCCGCTTATGCAGGATTCGATGCCTACGAAAAATATCTGGAGGACAATGGCCTCGATGGAGCGGACTACCCTTCGGCCGATTTCGAAAAAACCTACCGCGAGGCCCATCCTTACCCCTATGCAAGCCTCGATGACGTTCTGGATCACATCGATCATGTGGTGAAGATCGCCGGGGTCGATTATGTTGGGCTCGGCTCGGATTTCGATGGCGTCGGTGATAGCCTGCCCGAGGGCCTCAAGGATGTGTCCGGCTATCCCAACCTTGTTCGCGGGTTGCTCGAACGGGGTTATAGCGAAGAAGATATCCGAAAAGTTCTTGGCGAAAATCTGCTGCGGGTCTGGTCGGCGGTAGAGACATATGCGAACCAGCAGTCGGCCGCCGAAACCGCAGAGCAATAAAAACACCCAAATATTGGAGCGAAATTTCATGAATGCACGATTTTCAATTGTCGTAGCCACGGTCTTGGGACTGGGCATTGCCATCAACGCTTGCTCGGAAAGTGAAGAGGTGGGGCCGCCGAAAGCGATTGACACGATCAATGAAAAGGATCTGGCAAGGCACATTTCGATCCTCGCTTCGGATGAATTTGAGGGCCGGGCGCCCGCCTCGGCCGGCGAAGAGAAGACCATTCAATATTTGAAGGCGGAATTCGAAGGTTTGGGCTTAAAACCCGGCAATAACGGCAGCTTTTTCCAGGAGGTTCCGCTGGTTTCGATTACTGCCGATCCCGAGACCACCCTTACCGTTACCGGCGCCTCGGAGCCGATGAATTTCACCTACGGCGACGAAATGATGGTCTCGACCCGAAGAGTGGTCGAGCAATCGGGGGTCGAGGATAGCGATTTGGTTTTCGTGGGTTATGGGATTGTGGCGCCCGAATATGACTGGAACGATTATGCTGCAATGGACGTGACGGGCAAGACGGTCGTGATCCTGGTCAACGACCCCGGGTACGCGACCCAAAATCCCGAGCTCTTTCGCGGCAACACCATGACCTATTATGGGCGCTGGTCCTACAAGTACGAGGAAGCAGCTCGTCAAGGAGCCGCTGCCGCGTTGATCATCCATGAGACCGCACCGGCCGCCTACCCTTGGGAGGTCGTCAGGAACGGCTGGTCGGGCGAGCAGTTCGGATTGGTGCGAACCGGCCCGGAAAGCGATCTGATGCCGATCGAAGGCTGGTTGCATCGCGATGCGGCGGTCCACCTCCTCGCTGCTGCAGGATTCGAACTGGACACCCTGAAGGAGGAAGCAAACACCAATCAATTCAAAGCCCGCGGGCTCGGTTTGAAAGCCACGGTGGCGGTCGAAAATTCGATCCGGGAATCGGTGTCAAGAAATGTCATCGCGACGTTGCCTGGATCGGAAGTGGCTGATGAGCATTTTATATATATGGCGCATTGGGATCATTTGGGCATCGACCCGTCCCTTGAGGGCGACCAGATTTATAATGGAGCGGTCGATAATGCCAGCGGCATAGCCGCGCTTCTGGAGCTGGCCGAAGCCTTTGCAAGCCGCCCAGAGCGGCCCCGGCGTTCGGTGACCTTTCTCGCCGTTGCGGCCGAAGAGCAAGGTCTGTTGGGATCGGCTTACTACGGCGAAAATCCGATCATACCGCTCGCCAAAACGGTTGCCGGGCTGAATATCGACGGCCTGAATTACTTTGGTCCGACAAAGGAAATTATGGTCGTCGGCCGGGGCATGTCGGAATTGGAAAAGGTGCTCGAAAATGCAGCCGAGGTACAAGGAAGGTTGGTTTTGCCAGAGGATGAGCCGGAAAAGGGTTATTATTACCGCTCGGACCATTTCGAATTGGCCAAGCATGGCGTGCCAATGCTCTATTTGGAACCGGGCTCGGATGTGATCGGCAAAGGCAGCGAATGGGGAATGGCCCAGAAGGAAAAATACACAGCCGAGAGGTACCATAAGCCGGCCGACGAATTTAACGATACGTGGATACTCTCCGGCGCGGTCCTGGACGTGCAGATGTATTTCTTGGTGGGTGAGGCTGTGGCAACCGGGACCGAATGGCCAAACTGGTACGCAGGCACAGAATTTAGGGCGCTCCGCGATACATCACTTTCACAGGCTAACGAATAACGCCTAGCTGGCCGGCATGGCGGCGAGCGTAAGTCGCTGCGCGGCCAGATCACGGCGGATTGCCCTCATGATCGCTTGAAATTCGGGATCGGTCTTTAGGTCTCCAAAAATCGGGTGATCGTCGAGCGCGATCACTCTGGGATACCAATGGGTTCCATAAGACCAAAGATTCCTGAACCCGCTGTCATAGGCGCCCCTCAAGGTCGAAATCGCCATTGTATTATCGCCCTTCAGGGCATAGGCGAGCGCATTGACGACCTTGAAGCTTGGTAACTCTGAACCCTTTTCTACGGACTTCCCGGTATTCAGGATTTGATCCGCCAGTGCCAGCGCCCTGGCCTCATCTCCGGCCCGGCTCAACACATAGGCGAGCTCAGCCAGGAAGACCTGATCGCCATCTCCATCGGTGGCTTCGCCGGACAGAATCCTGGCTTCCAATTCTCTATACATTTCGAGAAGTCGAGTGTGGTCGCCCAAACTCAGGAGAAGCTGCGCCTCAAGCCCTTTCCAGCGCCAATCGACAAAAATTCCTTGATGTGCGCGTATTTCCTCGAGGGCCTTGAGCCGATTGTCTTCAAACACTGCAACAAAAGCGTTATTCCGGTGTACCAGGAATGCCGGGGCCGAGGCATCTTGCCACAGTTGCGCGGCGTCGTCGCGATAGTTCAATTCCCCGTACGTGGTCGACAAATAAAGACGGCTTACCACTTCAAGACTGCCGGTCTCGTCCCGGATTTCGCGAAACAGACGTGTCGCTTCGACCAGGTTTCCGCTATGACGTTCAACGCGCGCCAGTAGGTCCTTCGGACCGATCAAATCCGGATATATGCCGATTAGCGAGGTCAGCTCGGTTCGGGCCCGCTCGAACCGGCCCTGAAGCGTATCGATCATAGCCCGCTCGAAGGCGGGCGCCGGGGCCAATGGTTCGGCTTCGATGGCCCGGGCAAACAGATCAAGAGCAGCGTCGAGATTTCCTTTGTCATGACGCTCCAATAGACCGTACTGCAAATAAGCTTCAGCATTCATTGGATCGAGCTCAATCGCTCTCAAAAAAGCGACCTCGGCTTCTTCTATCGATCCCTGAGCCCGTTCGAGCCGCCCCATCGCGGTCATGACGACGGTTGAATTGGGTGCCTTCGACAGGGCTTCGGCAACCTGATTGGCAGCCTTGGCATAGGCTTCTTCGGTCGGTATGGCCTGGTGCTCGGATACAAGAAGCAAATAGACGGTTGCCAACTTGGCTCTGGCTTCCGCATGATCTGGTGCGGTCGTTACAGCCTCCTCGAGCAACTCACGGGCCCGTTGCAGGTTATCGAGCCCGCGCCCGCGAATCAGCTTAACAGCCACTTGATACAACTCGTCTGCCTTGTCATATCCGGGAAACTGTAACCGTCCTGTTTCGGAAGCCGCAGCGATACCGGGCAAATGCTCGCGCAGGGCCGCAATCACCGCTGCGGATACCGCATCTTGAAGCATGAAGCTATCCTTGATTTCTTCTTCGAACATACCGCTCCATTCTCTGGATTCGGTCGCCGTTTCAACCAGCTCCGCAGTGATCCGGAGGCGCTTGCCACTGCGCTGTATACTTCCCGTGAGAACATACGCCACACCCAGCGCCCGGCGGATTTCCTTAAAGTCAGGGTGGCGGCCCTTATAGGAAACCGAAGAGGCCCGGGGCGCTACCGTCAGACTGGCAATGCGGGCCAGCCTGTTGCCGATCTGTTCGCTCAGCGCCAGGGCAAAGAGTTCCTGTTTGCGGTCGTTGGTCAGGTCTTCAAACGGCAACACGGCGATCGAAGCGTCCAAAATCTTCGATTCGAACAAGGATGGGATTTGAAAAGCGCCGATCCCGAGAATAACTGCCGCGGCGGCAGCGACAAAAGCGCGCTTATATTTCTGAAATAAGTCAGCCAGCGTACGGCCGAACTTGTCGGGGACGGTGAAGCCCGCCGATTTGGTGTCGCCACCCTCCGTGGCCGGTTTGGGGGCTTTCCAATCTTTCAGCCAGATGCGGAACTCGCGGCCGGGCATGGGTCGGGCAACAAAGAATCCCTGGACGATGTCGCATTCCAGTTCTTCCAAGAGGCGCCAGTCCTCCAGTGTCTCTGCCCCTTCGGCGGTGATAGACATACCCAATTGGTGGCCCAATTCAATCGACGATTTGAGGATCGTGCGCTTCTCGTCGTCCTTCCAGGCTTCGTAAACGAAAGCCCTGTCGACCTTGAGCTCGCTGGCTGGGATGCGCTGCAGCTGCTGAAGCGACGAATATCCGGTACCGAAGTCATCGATCGACAAGCTGACACCCCTGCGGCTCAGTTTTGCAATCGCTTCGAGCGGCCGCCTGATATCCCCCATAAGGCGGGACTCGGTAATCTCAAGAATGATCTTTTTCGGGTTTATTCCCTCGTCCTCGGCCGCCCTGATGATAAATTCCGGAAAATCCTCCTCCTCAAGATTGTCAGCCGTCACATTGACACTCACCTTCAGATCAATGTCGTCGACCTGCCAGACCCCTGCTACGGCCATGGCCTGCTGAAAAATCGAACGGGTAAGAGGGCGCATGAGACCCGCTTCCTCGGCTATCGGGATAAAAGCGCCGGGCGAAAGTTCACCTCGCTTGGGGTCCCGCCATCTGGCCAGGCATTCAACCCCTATGACCTTGCCCGATTTGATCTCGACCTTTGGCTGGAAGACCGGATAGATGAAATTTTCCGCGATGCCATCTCTGACTTCCTTGGTGGTCAGCGGAGTCAGTCTTCGCGATTGCTCGCGCTTGGCCTTCTGGGCCGGAGAGAAGACATCGAGGATCGCACTTAGTGCGTCTTTCCTGAGGGGCCGGTCGAGAATACCCAAAATCCTGTAGCCATGCGCCTCCGCAAGCTGGCGCGTCGTCTTGAAGAGCTTGGGATCGCCTTTTTCGAGGAACAAAACATCGGGCGGCGCTTCCCGGCTCGAGAGATGGCGCAAAAATTCGCCGGTGCCCATATCCTCAAGCATCGGCGGCACCATGACAATATGAAGATCCTGATTCAGGAGGCTCTTGATCGCCTCGGCCCCCGACCGGCAGGCCGCGACAACGGTCACTCCGAGGCTCTCCAGAACTTTTCTTCCGAAGTTGACGGATGCGCGGTCATTGTCGATCATGGCCACACGAATTTCGGAAAGGTTATCCACTTAAATTCCCACCCCTAGCGGTCGGTCATATTAGTCGGCATGGGGACCTTGATCAAATTGATCTTTTCCAACCGTCGACATGTTGAGTGTAGCCGGATGGCGGGCTAAGCTGCCAAGCCTTGGTCGAAGGTCGGCAGGAGGAACCGGAATGAATACCGATTTTGTCATTAAATCCTTTGGTTTGGCTGCGTTGCTGTCTGTGGCGGCCGTGGTTGGATGCTCGGATGAGCCCCAGGAGAGAGCGCAGATATTTGACGTCATTATTCGCGGCGGGACCGTGTACGACGGCACGGGCAACGCACCCAAAATTGCCGATGTGGCCATTCTGGCCGATCGAGTCGCTGGAATCGGGGATTATTCGGTGTATGAAGCCACCCTGAATATCGACGCGACGGGCCAAGCGGTAGCACCCGGATTTATCAATATGCTGTCTTGGGCGGTCGGCACGCTGATGGTTGATGGCCGCGGCATGAGCGATCTCAAACAAGGGGTCACCCTCGAGGTCTTCGGCGAAGGCGTTTCCTGGGGTCCGCTCAACGAGCAGATGAAGGCGCAGTTCAAGGCCCGCCAGGGGGACATAAAATACGACATCAACTGGACCACCCTGGGGGAATATCTGGAGGGTCTGGAAGCCAGGGGCATTAGCCCGAACGTTGCCTCCTTCGTCGGCGCGACGACGCTGCGTATCCACGAAGTGGGCCGGGACGATCGCCGGCCGAGCGAAGACGAGCTCTCGCGGATGCAGGATCTCGTGCGCCAAGCCATGCGCGAAGGGGCTTTGGGCGTCGGTTCATCTTTGATCTATGCGCCGGCCAATTTCGCTGACACGGCCGAGCTGATCGCTCTGGCAAAGGCGGCAGGGGAATACGGCGGCATGTACATTTCGCATATCCGTTCGGAAGGAAATCGATTTGAGGCGGCGGTCGAGGAGTTAATCACGATCGCCCGCGAGGCCGGCGTCCCGGCCGAGATTTATCACCTGAAGGCTTCGGGCAAGCCCAACTGGAACAAGTTCGACGTCATTTTTCCGATGATCGAAAAGGCCCGCCAGGAAGGCCTTCGCATCAGCGCCGATATGTATACCTATCCGGCCAGCGCGACCGGGCTCAATGCGGCCATGCCTTTGTGGGTTCAGGAAGGCGGGATCGATAAATGGGTCGGGCGCCTTAAGGAGCCGGCGCAGCGGGCCCGGGTGATCGAACAGATGCGGGCCCCGTCAACCGACTGGGAAAATCGGTTTATTGAGATTGGCCCTGAGAACATTCTCCTGGTTGGCTTTCGCAACCAGGCTTTGAGGCCCCTGATCGGCCAGACCGTGGCCGAGGTTGCCGAAATGCGCGGCACCAGCCCCGAGGATACGGCAATCGATCTGGTGATCGAGGATAACGGCCGGGTCGAGGTTATCTATTTCTCGATGAAGCCCGAAAACCTGCACCGAAAGATCCGCCAGCCGTGGGTCAGTTTCGGCTCCGACGCGGGGGCGCCGGCCGCCGAGGGACTTTTCTTGAATAATAACCTCCACCCACGCGCCTACGGCAATTTCGCGCGGCTCCTCGGCAAATATGTGCGCGACGAGAAGATTATCCCCTTGCAAGAGGCGATCCGCCGGCTGACTTCGCTGCCGGCCGGCAATCTGGGCATAAGAGCGCGCGGGCTCTTAAAGGCGGGTTATTTCGCCGACGTGGTGGTCTTTGATCCGGCGACGATCCAGGACCATGCAACCTTCGAAGCGCCGCACCAATATTCAACCGGGGTCCATGCGGTCTTGGTCAACGGTATCCAGGTTCTGAAGAACGGCGAGCACACCGGCGCCACCCCCGGGCGCGTGGTGCGCGGCCCGGGCTGGGACGGCTGGAAAGAGGAATAGTTTTCCTTCGCTAGGAGGCCCAAAGGGGCAGAAGGCCGATGCGCCGCCAGGTACCGTCAATCTTCGACAGGAGCACCAGATCGCCGCTGCCGCAGCCGTCGCCGCAGATCACCTCGACGTAGACCAGCGCCTGATCCCGCCGTTGATTGAAGCCGGGCCGGGAGCTTGTAAAGATACCGCTCCAGCCGAGCTTGGCCAGACCCGTAAAGGCGCTTTCCTGCCGCTCGATCTTTTTGGCGTCTTCCGGTGTCACAATCATGTAGCGCTGCGGGATCGAAAGCTCATTGATCGGCCTGGCGGGAGCGGCGTTGCGATTTGCAAAATCTTTGAATGTAGCTGCCTCCAACACCGGCATCCGATCCCGCAGCCCTTCGAATTCAAGTTCGCGGCGGAAATTATTGGTCGTCTGGTACCAGATCAAAAGACCGCCGGCCACAGCCGGGTCCACCGACTGACTGGCGTATACGGCGCTTAAGACAGCCCGAAAGTTGCCTTCATCCATAGCTACGGTCTGATATTGCGGCAGCGCGTAAAGTGACAGTGACAGGCCGGCCACAGCCAACAGGCTGGCCATAAAAAAGCGCTTTGAACGCGCGGGCTTCTGGCCATTAGCAGCCGACGAAAACCTCACCCAAACTATCAATAATAGCCCGCCAGAAGTGGCCAACAGGCCAGCGAAAACAGCAAGCAACAAGAGAGTACTCGAGCTCATGGTTTGGCGGCCTCGCGGATCGCCGCCTGGGCGGCGGCCAAGCGGGCGATGGGGATCCGGTAGGCGGAGCACGAGACATAGTCGAGCCCGACTTCCTGGCAAAAGGAGATCGAGGCCGGATCGCCCCCGTGTTCGCCGCAGAGGCCCAGTTTCAGATCGCCCCGCGTCGCGCGGCCACGGGCCACTGCCAGTTTGATCAACTCACCGACTCCCTCGACGTCAATCGAGACAAAGGGGTTCTCCGGGAAAATCCTCCGCTCGATATAATCCTGCATGAACCCAGCCGCGTCGTCACGGCTGATCCCGTAGACGGTTTGCGTTAGATCGTTTGTTCCGAAGCTGAAAAACTGCGCCTCTTTGGCCAGGTCCCCGGCTCTTAAGGCAGCTCTCGGCAATTCGATCATGGTGCCAATCAGATAGTCCATGCGGCGACCGGCTGCCTTAAAGACCTGCTCGGCCGCGGTCTCGATCACGCCTTTCAGGATGGAGAGCTCCTCCACGGTTGAGACCAAGGGGATCATGACCTCGGCCAGGACCGCGGTGCCCGTCCTCTCTTCCGCCGCCAGGGCTCCTTCGAAAATTGCCCGGACCTGCATCTCGTAAATTTCCGGGTAGGTGACGCCAAGGCGGCAGCCGCGATGGCCGAGCATCGGGTTAAATTCATGCAACACCTCGGCCCGCCGCCGCAACGCCGCAACGCTGACACCGCTCGCTTTGGCGACTGCCTCGAAGTCCTTTTCGGCCCGCGGCAGGAACTCGTGCAGCGGCGGGTCCAACAATCGGATGGTGACCGGCAGGCCCTTCATAATCTCGAAGATTTCGGCAAAGTCGCGCCGCTGCTCGGGCAGAATCTGATCGAGCGCCGCCCGGCGCCCGGCTTCATCGTCGGCCAAGATCATTTGACGGACGGCGGTGATCCTATCCGCATCGAAAAACATGTGTTCGGTCCGGCAAAGCCCGATGCCCTCGGCCCCGAAGTCCCTGGCCATACGTGTATCAAGGGGGGTCTCGGCGTTGGCGCGAACGCCCATTGTGCGGTGGCGATCCGCCCACGACATCAGTGTTTCGAAATCAACGGAAAGCTCGGGCTGCACGGTATCCACCGGGCCGACCATGACGTGGCCGGTCGAGCCGTCGATGGTCAGAATATCACCTTCCTCGAAGGTTCTCCCGTGGCAAACAAGCCGCCGGTTTTCAAGGTCGATCTCCAACTCGCCGGCCCCCGAAACGCAGGCCCGGCCCATGCCTCTGGCCACCACGGCGGCGTGGCTTGTCATGCCGCCTCTAGCGGTCAGGATGCCGCGCGCCGCGTGCATGCCGCGGATATCTTCGGGGCTGGTCTCGGACCTGACCAGGATAACGTCGCGCTTGCTGGCCGCCCAATCCTCCGCCGTCTCGGCGTCGAAAACGATGGCGCCGCTGGCCGCTCCCGGTGAGGCTGGCAGCCCCGAGGTCAGCAAGTCCCTTGGCGCCTTGGGATCGAGGGTCGGGTGGAGCAGCTGATCGAGGGTCCTGGGGTCAATCTGCATGACCGCTTCTTGTTCCGACAGCAGTCCTTCACCGACCATATCCACAGCGATCTTGAGAGCGGCCCCGGCGGCCCTCTTGCCGGAGCGCGTCTGCAGCATCCACAGCTTGCCCTTCTGGACCGTAAACTCGATGTCCTGCATGTCGTGGTAATGGGCCTCGAGCTGCTCAAAGATTTGGGTCAGTTGGGTGAAAGCTTCGGGCAAGGTTTCTTCCATCGCCGGCTCGGCGGCCCCGGCTTCCTGGCGCGCTTTTCGCGTCAGGTACAGCGGTGTGCGGAGGCCGGCCACAACATCCTCGCCCTGGGCGTTGATCAGATATTCGCCGAAATATTCGCGCACCCCGGTCGATGGGTTGCGGGTAAAGGCGACCCCGGTGGCCGAGGACTGGCCGAGGTTTCCAAAGACCATGGCTTGGACGGTCACCGCCGTACCCCAGTCTTCCGGGATGCCGTGCAAACGGCGGTAGGTCCTGGCGCGATCGATTTGCCAAGAGCTGAATACGGCGCCGATGGCGCCCCAGAGCTGCTCGTGCACATCTTCAGGGAAGGCTCGGTCGAGCTGACTTTTCGTTAACGCCCTATAGGCTGCGGTCAGTTCGCAAAAATGTTCGGCTTGAAGATCGCCATCAAGAACGACGCCCAACTCCCGTTTTTTGTCCTCGAGCAGATCCTCGAACAGATAATGCTCGACCCCCAAGACTACGTCCGAATATGCCTGCACAAAGCGTCGGTAACTGTCCCAGGCAAAACGTGGATTTCCGGACTGCGCCGACAGACTCTCGACCGTGACCTGGTTGAGGCCGAGATTTAGGACCGTGTCCATCATGCCCGGCATCGACACCCGGGCGCCGGAACGGACCGATAAGAGCAGCGGATTCTCCTGATCTCCAAAGCCGGCGCCGACCTGCTTCTCGATCTCGGCGATCGCCTCTTCGACTTGGTTGCGAAGTTCCTCCGGGTAGCTTTGCTCATGAGTGTAATAATGGCTGCAGACTTCGGTAGTGATGGTAAAGCCGGGCGGCACCGGAAGGCCGATCGAGGCCATTTCTGCAAGGTTGGCGCCCTTGCCGCCCAACAGCTCGCGCATGCCGGCGCCACCCTCGGCAGTACCGCCGCCGAAGCCGTAGACCCATTTCCCCATCAGCTCCTCCCTCAGCCTTCGATCTTCGAAAAGTCTGCCACCGCCTCCAAGGGCGACCGAATCTGATTGAGAAGCTTCAAACGATTGGCTCGCAAATCCGCGTCCTCGGTGTTGACTGTAACATGATCAAAAAAATCATCGATCGGCCTCCTCAGCGCCGCGATTTCCGCCATCGCGGCCTCGAATCGTTCTGCCGCGAGGTGGCCAGCACTGTTATGCAAAGCGGCCTCAAGGGCGGCATAGAGATGCCTCTCTTCAGTCCGCTCGAACAGCTTTGGATCGGGCGGACCGTCATATCTCGTGCCGTCCCTTTTCTCTTCGATCTGGATAATATTGACCGCTCGTTTGTAGCCCGTCAGAAGATCATCGCCGTCTTTGCTGGCAACGAAGGCCTCAAGCGCCGAGACCCGGGCCAACAGGCGCACGAGATCATCCTCGCCGCTCAGGGCGAAAACCGCTTCCACCAAGTCGTGGCGCGCTCCTTGGTCCCGCTGTTGAACCTTGAGCCGCTCGGCGATAAAGGCCATCAGGTCGGCCGAAATCTTCAAATCACGAACCAACCCAATCCGCAGACCGTTTTCGGTGATCAGGCGGATCACACCCAGGGCCGCGCGCCGCAGCGCAAAGGGGTCTTTGGAGCTGGTCGGTTTGTCGCCGATCGCGAACATTGAAATCAACAGATCCAGCTTATCAGCCAGGGCAATGGTAACGCTCAAGGGTTCGTTCGGGCAGCGGTCGGAAGGACCTCTGGGCGCGTAATGTTCGCGGATAGCCAGGGATACGGCTTCGTCCTCGCCGTCCGCAGCAGCGTAATAGCTGCCCATGATCCCCTGCAGTTCCGGGAACTCACCGACCATGCCGGTGACCAGATCGGCCTTGCATAATCGTGCCGCCCGGGCCGCCTTGCGCCGGTTGGCTCCGGGTACAAACCTGACCGTCTTCTTGGTGAGCTTTTCGATCCGTTTCACCCGGTCGGCGAGACTGCCCAGTTTTTCGTGAAAAACAATATCGCCAAGAGCCGGCAAGCGGTCCTTAAGCCTTGTCTTGCGATCCTGATCCCAAAAGAAGCGGGCGTCGGAAAGCCGCGCTGAAAGCACCCGCTCGTTACCTTTGATGCTGGCCGTGCCGCCATCGTCGGCCACGAGGTTTGAGACAAATATAAAGCGTGCCGCCAGCTTGCCGGTCAGCGGATTCGTCAGAGCAAAATATTTCTGGTGATTGCGCATTTCCGAGATCAGCACTTCCTTGGGCAGATCAAGAAAGGCTTGATCAAAGTTGCCAAACAAAGGCACCGGCCATTCCACCAACCCGGCGACCTCCTCCACCAGCTTTCGATCCTCGACCAGCTCCAAGCCTTCTTCGGCTGCCATTTCCATTGCCTGGCTGAGGATTGAGGCGGCTCTATCCAGCCGCACGGGCACCACATGGGCCGCGGTCAGTTTTTCGAAATAGTCCTCGAATGAGGTGATGGTAATTTGGCCCTGGCCGAGCACCCTATGTCCGGATGTGCGGTTGCCGGAAGCGATTCCATCGACCTCGAAAGAAACCACCTTGCCGTCCAGAAGGCAAAGGATAGAACGCAAGGGGCGGATCCAGCGCAGGGGGCCGGAGGTCCAATGCATCGATTTTGGCCAGCCAAAGTCGGCAATTATCTTGGGCAGTATATGGGCCAATATTTCTGCCGCATGCCGACCCTTGATATCGCGTGCGGCGTAAAGAAATGTACCTTTCTTTTCTTTGCGTTCTTCAACCTGATCGCGGCTCAAGCCGACCGACTTGAGAAAACCCTCGATCGCAGCCTGTGGTGCATCAATGCTTGGCCCCCGGCGCTCTTCATGCCTGTCGGCGGCGTCTAGCGGTAAATTGGGTGTGTAGAACCACAGGCGGCGCGGCGTCGAATGGCACTGAATGCTCAAATCGGTCGAAACAAGGCCGTTTTCAGTCAAGGCTGTCCGCAGCCGGGCGGCCAGGTTATCTTCCGCCCATGGCTGTAACCCGGCCGGGATCTCCTCGGACAGAAGCTCGAGCAGAAATTCGGCCACCAGCCTCAGTCCTCCCCATGATCCTGGCTGGCCAGCCAGGCTTCGCAGCATCCCTTGGCCAGCGCCCTGACCCGGCCGATGTAGGCGGCCCGTTCCGTAACCGAGATGACCCCCCGCGCGTCCAGGAGATTGAAGCAGTGACTGGCCTTTATGCATTGGTCGTAGGCCGGAAGCGGCAGTCCGCTTTTCAGCAACGCATTGCATTCGGCCTCGGCGTCGGCGAAATGCTTGAATAATCGTTCGGTATTCGCGGCCTCGAAATTGTAGGCCGAAAACTGCTTCTCGCTTTCCATGAACACGTCGCCGTAGGTAACTCCGGCGCCGTTAAAATCGAGCTCATAAACATTGTCCACCCCCTGGACGTACATGGCCAGGCGTTCGAGCCCGTAGGTCAGCTCTCCCGACGCCGGCCGGCATTCGATGCCCCCCATTTGCTGGAAGTAGGTATATTGGGTGATCTCCATGCCATCGCACCAAACCTCCCAGCCGAGTCCCGCCGCGCCCAGGGTCGGGCTTTCCCAGTCGTCTTCGACAAAACGAATGTCATGGATCTTGGCGTCGATACCGATCGCTTCGAGACTCTCGAGATAGACATCCTGCATATCGTCTGGTGAAGGTTTGAGAATGACCTGGAACTGATAATAGTGCTGCAGGCGGTTTGGGTTCTCACCGTAGCGGCCGTCGGACGGACGCCGGCAGGGCTGCACATAGGCTGCCTTCCATGGCTCCGGGCCGAGTACCTTCAGGGTCGTCGCCGGATGAAAAGTTCCGGCTCCCATTTCAAGGTCATAGGGTTGCAGGATGACGCAGCCTTGAGCCGCCCAATAGTGCTGCAGAGTCAGGATAAGATCCTGAAATGACGGTGTTTTTCCGGTTTTGCCGTCCCCCATGGCGGCCCTCCGACCCGAGGTGTTCTGAACGTCGAGACTTGGCTCGGAACCTAGCCTTGGGGCCGCATGAGGTCAAGGCGCAATGGCCGAATTCCGGGCCGTCCATTGCACCCGATCATTTTGTCCCCATCTAGGCTTTGAATCCCCACGTCGCTCAGGAGAACCCGAAAGCAAATGGCAAAACGCAGCAAGAAAACAATTCTTTCGAACTTCCGCGATCAACTGAATGAGTTCGGGGAAGAGATCGACCGTCTGGAGAAAAAGTCCCGCGCCTTCGACCAAAAGCTCAAAAAGGAATTCAAGCGCCATGCCGGCGACTTCCGGGAGATTGTCGCCGACGGCCACATCAATGTTGAGCGATTAAAGGAATTGACCGAAACCGAGTTTGACCGCTTCAAGGGCAATGTGGAATTTACGGCCAAGGCTTTGAAGAAAGCCTTCGAGGTGTTTGCCGAACAGTTCAAAGAACGGCATACAAACCGCTCGGATCAGGACTGAGTGTCTGATACCTTTTTGATCACTACTTCTGCCTTGAGATCCAGCGCCTCTTCAGGTTCGTTCATAAGGTCTACATTAGGAGCTTCGCCGGGCCCCCGCTCGACGATGTTCAGGGGCTCCCGCGGGGTGTGGTCCAAAGTCAGCGAAAGAACCCCGAAATCGTTATACTGGCCGATGATGTCGTGCATCATTTTGGGCTGGATCAGGTGGTCAAGGTCGATCTCGGCGTAGACGATGCCCTCTTGGTCGATCAGCGGATCGCACAGATACTGTCCGTCCGGCCCCCAGACCGCACTCAGCGCGAAGTTTTCGCCTTCAAACATCGAGCGTTTCTCGGGTGCATCCTTGCAGATGATATCGAGGCAGTCCGGACTGATCAGGCTGGTTGCGGAAATAACGAATATCTTGCCCTCAAAGGCGTGGGCCTGGCAGCGGATTTTTATGGCCTCGGTTTCGGCGTACCAGTCTGAAAAAGGAAAGGCGGGAAAGTTGGCGACGTGGATTTGCTCACCCTGAGCCAATAGCGCAAAGCGGGCCAGCGTGTTCGTATTTTCACCGCACAAGAGCGTCCCCAGCCGCCCGGCGCTTGTCTCAAAAACTCTCAAGTCCCGTCCATCGCCCCGCCCCCAGGCGAGTTTTTCGGCGTAGGTTGGCACAAGTTTCCGATGACGGCCCAAGAGTGTGCCGTCGGAATCTATGACCAGGTTGGTGTTGTAAATGGTTCCCGTGCGGCGGGGGTCGACCTCATTGCAGCCGATCACCGCCACAATATTGTTTTCCCGGGCCACTGCGCAAAGTTTGTCGAGCCCCGGCCCCGGGAGGGGCATCGCCGCCTTGTGGTGGGCAACGAAATCGTTGGATGTATCCTTGGCCGGCTTGATCCATGTCCAGTAAGGATAGCCGGGGATGAAAGCTTCCGGGAAGGCCACAAGGCCGGCGCCGTTGTTCGCTGCCTCGGCGATCAGGGCGCAGGTTTTATCGACAGTTGCTTCGAGATCCATAAAGACGGGCCAGGTCTGGATCGCGGCTACTTTGCATTTACTCATTTCGTCTCCCTGGCCTCGAAATTGCTCGGAGATATTTTAAAGACCGAAGCGGTCCCACAAGGCGCGCGCTTCAACGGCTGCCAACAAGTCATCCGCCCATGAGGCGGCTGCGATTTCGCCGGAGCCTCTATCGAAAAGCGTTGCCAACCCGAATAGCGATGTCAGCGAGCGTTTGCGCGGGGCAACCTTGCGAATCCGCACGTTCTCGCCAAACCGTTCGCGCAGCACGCTGCGCATCTCGCCGATACCATCGATCAGCCCCAATTCGAGAGCTTCTTTACCGGTCCAGACGTCACCCGAGAAGAGCTTGGCTCTTGGCCCCTTTAGGCGCTGGCCGCGGCGTTCCTTGACCACATCTTTGAAATAGTCATGGACCTCGGCCTGCAGATCCCTGAGGCGGGCTACGTCTTTCTCCTTTTCGGGACTGAAGGGATCAAGAATCGCCTTGTCCTCGCCGGCCGTATAAAGCCGCCGTTCGATCCCAAGCTTGGCGATGGCCTCGGAAAAACCGAAGCCCGCGAAAACCACGCCGATACTGCCGATTATCGAGGTCTCGTGAGCGAAAATTTCATCTCCGGCCAGGGCCAGCAAGTAGCCGCCCGAAGCCGCCACATCCTCGGCGAAGACCAGGACCGGAACATCCCTTTCTTTGGCCAGGGCCCGCACCCTTTGCATGATCAGGGCCGATTGGACCGGCGAGCCACCAGGTGAATTTACAGAAAGCGCCACGGCTTCGAGATTGCGCATAGAAAATGCCTGGGCCAGCAATTTCGCCACACCTTCGAGATTTACCGCTGTACGCATACGGGTCGCGGGCCCGATCGGACCCTCGAGACGTATCGCAGCGACCACCGGCGGCGGATTGCGGCGGAACAGGTCGATTAGGGATCTGAGCCACTCGGACATATCAATTTCCCGGAAAATTGGTTGGTCAAACTTTCGGTCCCTTTCTATGTGGCGAAGGCGCCCACTACCGTCAAGGCCTACGATTCCATGACCTGGACTTATCTTGTGCCGTCCAATTCGTCGGCCAGCCCGACCCTATCGAGCGCCTGCCGGGCCGCGGAAAGGTTCTCGTCTTTGACTACAATGCGGCGCGGGATGGCGCCGATGCTGCCCTCGATGATGCTGGTGTTGGCATCAAGGATCATGACCGGGATTGCAGCGCCTTTGAGCGTCGCCTCTATAAAAGAGATTAGGGCGGGATCGTTGGTTCTCAAGAGCTCTTTCATAATTCTCCCGGCTCCTTCGGGCGGCCGATTACCGACGAAGGCACAACTGATTCCTTGCGGCGGCCAGCTTAGCCGACTAGTTTCGGCTTTGCGACCGTGTTTATTGTGGTGCTTGCAGGCGCCATCAACGTTTGAGCGGGGGTTCAGTGGGCACCGTACTCAATCTCAATAAAAAAAGCTCCGATCCGGCGCGCCGAGCCGCCGAAGAGGCCTTCGCACGGCTTCAGCAATTGGTGGGGCCGGATATGGCGCTTGTGAATGAAACCATTCTGGCGCGGATGAAAAGCCCCGTGGCTCTTATTCCGGAGCTGGCCGGCCATCTGATCGCCTCGGGCGGCAAGCGCCTTAGACCCCTGCTGACCCTCGCTACCTCCAGGCTCCTGGGTTATCAGGGCCGGCGCCAGACCAAGCTCGCCGCTTGCGTCGAGTTTATCCACACGGCGACCCTTTTACACGACGATGTGGTCGATGGCAGCCGCCTGCGCCGCGGCCGCCAAAGCGCCAACACCCGCTGGGGCAACAAACCGTCGGTATTGGTGGGCGACTTTCTTTTCTCGCGCGCCTTCGAGCTGATGGTCGAGGACGGCTCCCTAAGGGTCTTGCATATCCTCTCCACCGCTTCGTCGGTCATTGCCGAAGGTGAGGTGATGCAACTGATGACCAGCAACGATACGAACACCGACGAGGACACCTATCTGCAAGTTATCGACGCCAAGACGGCCGCCTTATTCGCGGCTGCCTGCCAAATCTCGGCCGTGATCGCGGAGCGCGGCGAGACCGAGGAAAAGGCGCTCGAAAGCTTCGGACGCAATCTCGGCATCGCCTTTCAAATGGTCGATGATGTGCTCGATTATTCGGCCCGGCAGGCTCGCCTCGGCAAGACGGTCGGTGACGATTTCAGGGAGGGCAAGATCACTTTACCAGTAATTCTGGCCTTCCGGCGCGGTGACGAGGATGAACGCCGCTTTTGGCGTCGGGCCATGGAACGGATGGAGAATCAGGATCGCGATCTGGAAACGGCGATTGCTCTGATGGCCAAACATCGAGCGTTAGAAGATACTATAGAACGGGCCCGGCATTATGGTGCGATTGCCAAGGACGCCCTTGAAATTTTCCCAGCTTCGGAGGTCCGCAACTCTCTCATCGGCACGGTCGATTTCTGTGTCGAGCGAGGATATTAGCGGCGCACGGAGGCATTATGATTCAGCAATGGAAGTCGATCAGCGACAAGGGCATGGCCATATTTCTTGGCCGCTGGCTTTTGGGCCTGCTGTTTCTGCTCCGCGGCTGGTACAAAGTTTTTGAAATGACGCCGCAGGTCCATACGGATCGGGTTTTCATCGAGCGTTTTGCCGAGACCTGGATTCCGGAGCCGGCCTTGTGGAGCCTGGGCATGTCAATCCCGTTCATAGAACTGATCGGTGGCGGTTTGCTGTGCCTCGGGCTTTTTGTGCGGCCGGTTCTGGCCGTGTTTGTCGGGCTTTTGATTATCACCACCTACGGCCACGCCTTGCTCGAACCGTTTTTCGATATCGACGGCCATACCTTTACCTATGCGGTCCTGATCACCTTCCTGTTGCTGGCCGGAAGGGATGAAGACAGTTGGAGCGTTGAGGGCTGGGTGGAAAGCCGTAAGTCCGACTGAACCGGCGTAAACCTCAAGTCGTGTTTTGCTCGCTCTTGCCCCGGCCGACGCTTGGCGTTATAAGGGCGTGCCGCTGGGCAGATCCCGCAGTCTCGGTAGCGATAATTGCATTTTCAGACACCCCGTCGGGGGGTAGCTCAGCCTGGTAGAGCACTGCGTTCGGGACGCAGGGGCCGGAGGTTCAAATCCTCTCTCCCCGACCATTTTCTTCCCAACAAATCAATCAGTTACTAACGGTTTGCCGGATGCTCAGAATTGAACATCCGCGCTAACGCAGGGTGGAACCCATCAACGTTTGGTGAACCCGCTGTTTTGCGCCGTAAATTTGGGCAAAACCTGGGCAATTGGTTCGGTGTTGTTCGAAGCGGCCAAGGCAAAACGAAGGTACTTGGAGGCCGGAGGTCTGCTATAATCTCGGCCTCGTCGAGGAATGGGCCGAAACCGCCTGGCGGAATTCTCTCGTAAGCATTTTCATGGGCGCGTTTGCGCGATGGGTCGATCT
>JADFIA010000071.1:411-4785 GCA_022566895.1 Pseudomonadota bacterium | reverse complement strand
GGCACGAAGGTAGGCCAATCGCCGCGCCCCTCCAAGGAGAATCTTGGGCCTTAAGCGGTTTTTTTGACCCAGGGAATGCCGTCCCGGGGTTTTGTCTCAATTGGCCCGCAATTCGCCGAAACGCGGGCTCAGACGCCTTGCCAAGGCCGGTCAGAAATCCCAAAATGAAACTCGCGGCATCCCCCCGGATGGCGCGGATAAAGAATTCCTACGGGAGAGAAAAATGACCATCAGAAGCTTTTCTGTGGCCGCGATTGCCGGCCTCGCGGCGGTTGGTGCTATGAGTAACGGCGCCCTCGCCCAGCTACCGCTGCCACCCAGCCCCTGTCCCAGCGCCCTCCCCGAGCGGCCACCGCCCAGCCCCTGCGCCAGGGATCCGCATTTCAGGGACTTTGATTTCTGGCTCGGGGAATGGCAAGTGACCAACCGCGCCAACGGTAATCTCGCCGGCACCAATACCATTACCTCGATCGAAGGGGCCTGCGCCCTCGAGGAACGTTGGACCAGCACCGGCGGCAGCACCGGCATGAGTATCAATTACTACAACCCGGTGCGCGGCCAGTGGCGCCAGGTCTGGGTTACGGGCGGCGCCTATGCGATCGATATCGTGGGTGGCCTCAATGACCAGGGAGCGATGGTCCTCGAGGGTACGATTTCTTATTACCGCTCGGGCAAGAGCAACCGCTTCCGCGGCACCTGGACCCCCAACCCGGACGGCTCGGTGCGCCAGCACTTCCAGCAGGCCGATGCCGAGAGCGGCGAATGGAGCGACTGGTTCGACGGCCTCTACGAAAAGACAAAGCAGGGTAAGGATTAGCGGCGGAAGACTCCTTCCGGCAGACAACAGCGGACCTGCCTAGCCCAGGCTGTTCCAGAAGAAATCAACCGTGCGCCGCCAGGCCAGTTTGGCCGCCGCCTCGTTGTAGCGCGCCTCGCGGCTGTCGTCGTTAAAGGCGTGGTGGGCGCCGGCGTAGGTAAACAGCTGGTAGTCGGTCCCGGCCGTCTTGAGCGCCGCCTCGAAGGCCGGCAGCCGGGCGCCGATCCGCTCATCGAGCCCGGCATAATGCAGCATCAGCCGGGCCCGGATATTTTTGACCTCATCGGCCGCCGGCGGGCCGCCGTAATAGACCACCCCGGCGTCGAGCGTCCGCGAGCCCACGGCCAACCTTCCGACCATGCTGCCGCCCCAGCAGAACCCGACCGCGCCAACCTTGCCGTTGCCATAAGGATGTCCCTTGGCCCAATCTACGGCGGCCAGGAAATCGCCGGTGGTCGTCGCGGCGTCCAGGGAGCGCATCATGTCGCGGCCCTTGTCGTGATCGTCGGGCGCCCCGCCCAGCGGCGACAGCGCGTCGGGGGCCAGGGCGAAAAACCCCTCGGCCGCGAAGCGTCTTGTGACCTCGCGGATATGCGCCGTCAGGCCCTTGTTTTGATGGATAACCACGACCGCCGGCCGGGTCTCGCCGCCCACCTGGGCGGTAAAGACCTTCATCGGTCCCGAGAGGCCCTCATATTCCTGCCACTCCTCGACCACTTTGTCCTGGCTGAGGTGAGACCAGGGATTTTCCTGCTTGTCGCCGGCCGCTCCGGCCGGCCCCTCGAGCATTGGCAGGATGATCGCCGCGGCGGCGGCATTTCCGGCCAGTTTGGCGAGTTTTCCAAGGAACTCCCGCCGGGCCATGGTGCCGTGGGTGAATTCGTCATAGAGATAGATTATTCGGCGCTCGATCTTGCTCATTGCCGCCCCTTTTGATTACCGCCCTGAAGCCATTTCCGCTTGCCGGCGGCTTTGGAATAACCATACCAGAAATAGGCCGCCGGGCCCCACAGCAGGATCAAGCCGGCCACACCGACCGCCGGTGTCTCGGGCGGTTTGGACTGGCTGATAAAATAGCAGCCGATCAGAATCCCGAACGGCCCTGCTTGGAGCCACGAGGATCATATCACAAAGACGGGGTCGGGGAACTAGTCGCCGCTCTCGGCCAGCACAATCGGCGGCGTGGCGGTGGCGCCCGGCTGGCCCCGATTGCCGAAGGTCTCGGGTTTCGACGGCGGGCGGCGGCGCTCGATGCTGACCGGACGGGACTCTTGGCGGCGCTCCTCAGGCTGCGGCAAAAGCGTAAGGTTGGCGCCGGCATAGGGAAAGTTGGTCAGCACCTCGCTCTGGCCCGCCACCTGACGGTAAAGCTGCCAGCTGCGATAGCGGTTGCGGGGCCCGGACGGCAGTGTGGTCTGGAGTTGGCCGGTCAGGAAGGTGACAAAGCCCAAGTCCCCGTCCTCGCGGACAAAACACAGGTAGGTGTGCTCGCCGATCACGATCACTTCGCCTGGCTGGACCGCCGCCTCAGGGTCGAGCGAGACATCGCACGGCGAAAGATAGAGCTCGAAACCGAGATCGGAAAGACTGGTCGCTGACTCGTGGAGCGCCTCGATCGGCTCGAGGCCGGGTGCGGTCTTGCAGTGCGGCGAGGGAGAGAGGCTGACCACATATTCCTTTTTAGACCGGCACAGGGCCAGCCCGGCAAAGCTCATGCCGCCATAGCCGAGCACATAGAGGCCGCCGTCGAAAAGATTCTGTGTTTTGACCGGTGAGCCGAATTTCGTTTTCATGGCCGTTGCACCCTTCGCACCCGCGCCGCCCTTCGGGCGGGTGTTCCTTAAGGCCCGCATAGCCCCGTCCGGCCCCCATGACAAAGCGGACTTGATGAAAATTTTAGGGAGTTTGGAGGACCGCAAGGGATATCGCGGCAAAGAGGCCTTCTCGGGTCACCATAACGGTTTTGTCGAAAGCGCGATGTTCTTCCCCGCTCTTATGGGCCTCGGCGATCTCGTAGATCACAACCGCTTTCATGCTGGCCATGGCGCCCTCTCCTGGCTCCCTCCCCGCGCTTGCCGGTCTGCCTCTCTCTGGCGAGGATGCACCAAACCCCGCGCTCCGCCGCCGGCCTTTTTGTAGATCCCTCACGCCTTGAGGAAAATTTGCAAGATTGGGGGGGGTTGCTTGCATCCCCCACATTCCCCCCTTCACCGCAACAAACCCGCGCTTCGTCTTAGGAACACCCTCCTCGTCGCAGGTAAGCCACGGCCTGTCGCATAGGGCTGGCGGTGGCCGGGGCGGTTCTATAGGGATGAGCGTGAAAGTTCGTCCGAGAAGGAGGCGAGCCCGGAGCAAGGTTCGAAGCGACAAGACCAACAAGAACGTCAAGACGAACCAAACGAGAATAAGGAGGAGACAATGACCCTCACCCAACGCGCCCAGGCCACCGCAGCCGCCCTGTGTTTCGGCTTTGTCGGTATCTTCGCCGTCGGCCTGGCCACCGGCACCCTGGCCCAGTCCGAATGGCTGGTGGAGATCGAGGCGGCGCACGAGATTCATCCGATCTATGTGGTCAAAGCGACCGAGGTGATCGAAGCGCCAAGGGTCTTGCGGTCCTGCGCGGCGGCCAGAACCGTGACGGTCGCGGAAACAGGAAAACCCATGATCATTGAAGACGCCTACGAGCATCCCAAATTTAATCCGGCGTACGACAAAAAAACAGGTTTCCGAACCGGCTCAGTCCTATGCGCCCCGCTAAAAGCTAAAGAAGATCTGATAGGAGTGTGCCAGGTCATCCATAATCGGGACAAAGGCAAAGTCTTCGGCAAGCAAGACCTTTCGCTATTTCAGCTTTTTTGCGACAGCGCCGGTCTGGCCATCCAAAACGCCCGAATGCACCAAGCTCTCCTCATCCAGCAAAGGCTTGAAAAAGACATGGAATTCGCCACCTCCGTCCAGGAAAGCTTTCTTCCCAAATCCCCACCCCATCACAGCAGGTTCAAGTTCGCCGCCAAGTCCATTCCCGCCCAGAATGTCGGGGGTGATTATTACGATTTTATTCCATTCAGCAACGATACTGTCGGCATACTTTTGGGAGACGTATCAGGAAAAGGGGTTCCCGCAGCCCTTCAAATGGCCCGGCTGATGAGCGATTTCCGTTACATTTCACAAAAAATCATCGAACCCAAAGACATCCTCTTCGAAGTCAACAACGCGGTCTGCGACAGGTTTTACCGAGGAATGTTTACCACGGCGATTTACATCCTTCTGGACCTCAAACATAACCGGATGACCCTCTCCAATGCCGGCCATCTACCCGTGGCGTTCCAGAAAAAAAATGGCAAAGTCACAGAAATAGGAGCGGCTTCGGGAACTCCGCTGGGTATTCTTCCAAATACCCATTATGAACAGGAGGCATTCGATCTCGGCCCCGGAGACCGGGCAGTGATATACACCGACGGCGTAACCGAATGCCAGAATTCAAGCGGAAAGATCCTTGGAATTAATAAACTGCTTCGAATTATCGAGAAGGACAAAAACCCGCCTGCCGGTCTTTT
>JADFIA010000071.1:0-401 GCA_022566895.1 Pseudomonadota bacterium | reverse complement strand
AGAACCAACTCAAGGAATTTACCGGAAAGGCCCCGCAATTCGACGATACAACCCTAGTAGCTTTTCAGGCCCTTTGACTCGTTTCGGTTCGACTAAGGGGTCAAGTCCTTTCTTGACTACATAACACTTTAAGCTGGCGATGTTGTCCAGCAAGCTTCTTGTCCATTTTTAGCGCGCGCTGGAACCGATAGACACTGGTGGCTACGGCCTTGCTGGTCCTTGCCTTATAGGCTTTCGCTAACTCTGCATGCGTTAAGCCCGATAGCTCCCGCGAAAGAAGCATGGCCATTTGCCTGGGTATATTTGCCTCCCCCCGGCGACTCTCGCATAAATTCTTCTCGGCAACTTTGTACCGACTGCAGACCTCTTTGTTGACCGATCTAACTTTCGCCATTCCTCGA
>JADFIA010000034.1 GCA_022566895.1 Pseudomonadota bacterium | reverse complement strand
TATAATCGCTGCGGTGCAGGTAAATTCCTGCGACACGCACCGAAAGATTATCCGACATGGGTCCGCCAAACGCACCCCTGAAGCTGGCGGATCCCAGCGTCCCGCCCGACGCCTGAACATAGCCATCTGTTTCCTGGCTTGGTTTTCTCGTTTCAAATTTGATAATGCCGGCCACCGTGTTGCGTCCAAACAAGCTGCCCTGCGGGCCCCTCAGCACCTCGACGCGCTCAATATCGAAAAGCGGGAAACTTTTCAGGACCACATTTTCCATTATAACCTCGTCCATGATGATGGATACCGGCTGGGACGCGGCCAGGTCGAAATCGGTGTTGCCAAGACCCCGGATATAGAAACGTGGGGCTATGCGGCCGTTGGATGATTCAGCATTAAGGCCAGGAATGCGCGCCGACAACATCCGGATATCCTCGCCGCCCGAACCGAAAATCTGAAGGGTATCGCCGCTGAGCGTAGAAATTGAAATCGGCACGTCTTGAATGTTCTGCTCGCGCTTTTGCGCAGTTACGATAATTTCCTCGATTACCCCTTCTTGGGCGCTCGCGGCTGGCGCAAGAACACCGGTTGCGGCTAAGGCGAATACGCTGGCCCCAAGTAATACTTTTTTAGTCATTTTTTCTCCTCCCAGGCAAGATTTAGTTTTTTTGAAAATACACGACAAACTCGATAAGGGCGAATCCAAATTTGCCTAGGCGATGTCAAATCCACGAATCCGATTTTTCGGTGTCCATTGCAGCCAGTTGTCTGTCGCATAGGTGCAACCGCCGTCGACAATATGGAGCGAATAGGCCTCTCGCGAGTGCTCCGATCGGTTTGGCCCGGAGCCATGGGCGAACTGTCCGTGCAAGACGATCACGCTGCCACATCGTGCTTCGAGCGGCACGGCCTCGTCAAGCGGCCAAATACGGGAATCCAAAACCTCGATTTCGGCCCGGTATTCGCTGCTCTTTCGACGGTATCTTCTTCTTGGTGAAGGCTCAAGGTGCGAGCCGGGAATCCCCCGCAAGCAGCCGTTATCGAGCGTTGCATCCTCAAGCGCAACCCACAATCCGAGGCAGCTTTGCGGCTCGGTCCACAGATATGTAGCGTCCTGGTGATATTGAACCTCGCCACCGATGTGGGGTGGCTTGAATATGTACATCGATTGCAACAGCAAGGGCTCCGCAATTCCAAGATTCGCCACAATTGAGGCGAAGATTTCGTGACGCGAAAATTGATCGAATTCCGGATCCAGATCGTGCAGGGCGTGCCCGACCTTGTTTATCGATTGGCGAAAATCGCCCTTTAGTCGACCCTTTTCGTCACTGGCGCCTTCCTCGAAGAAAAAGCGGATTTGGCGGGCCGATTCAAAAAAATAGCGCTCCGTACTCTGAGGATTGTCCCGAGTCGAAAAGACCGCCGCTTTTGCAAAAGGATCCATTCGATCTACGATTTTACGCATCCGCCGGATCAATCGGGCGCAGGTCGCAGGCCGCAGCAGATTTTCGAGAATCAGAAAGCCGTGGCGCTCAAAGGAACGTTTCATTTGCTCGGTCAGTCCGTCAAAACTGTCGGCTTCGTATCGCTCTGGTAGCTGGTCAGCCAACGCCGTTCCCCAATCAATTCCCGTCGGGTTCGCTCGCGTAGCCGTAACCGGCCCGGAACTTTTCCAAAACGCGCTCCATTTCGTCGTCACTCAGAATTTCTGGCTCGCCAATTTGCATCGCGTGCGTATATTGCTGCGCCAGCCCCTCGACCTCCACGCCGAGCGCCAGAGCCTCTTCGATCGTGGCGCCGCAAGCGATCATGCCGTGGTTGGCCAATAGGCAGGCCCTACGTTCGCCGAGCGCATTGAGAGCTGCCTTGGAAAGCGCCTCGCTGCCAAAAGTCTCGTAGGCACTGCATTTGATGATCTTACCACCGCCAATAGCGACCATATAATGGAAGGCCGGGATGTCCTTTCTCAGGCAGGCGAGGGCGGTCGCATACGGTGAGTGGGCGTGAACAATAGCGGAAATATCAGGGCGGCCGGCCAGGATATCTCTGTGAAAACGCCACTCACTGGTTGGCTTCAAGGACGAAACCGATGTTGTCCAAGCGCCTGACCATTCCATAGCGATGATTTGCTCGGGCTTCATTGTCTTGTAATCCCGCCCCGACGGCGTGACCAGGAGGCCGTCATTTGAGCGTACCGACAAATTTCCGGAAGTGCCGCTGTTCAGTCCCAATGCGTTCATCCGCCTCGCGGCTTCAATCAGATCTTGGCGCAGTTGGTATTCGTTCATCCCGCTTTCTCCGGGTAAAGTCTGGCCAGTCCCTCTTTAGTTGCCTCGGTGATGCCCCGCTCGGTGATCAGGCCGGTCACTAAATGGGCCGGCGTAATATCGAAAGCGTAATTCGCAACCGGGCTACCCGGTGAGATGATCTCAACTGTCTCAAGCGAGCCGGCCGATGTTTTCCCCGTTAGCATTCTTAATTCATCGCCGCTCCTTTGTTCGATCGGGATATCTCGTCCGTTGTCGATCGACCAATCTATGCTCGGACCTGGCACAGCGACATAGAATGGCAAATCATTGTCCCTGGCCGCTAGGGCCTTCAGATAGGTGCCGATTTTGTTGCATACGTCACCAGCAGCCGTCGTGCGGTCGGTTCCCACGAGGCACAAATCCACCATCCGGTTTTGCATCAGATGTCCGCCGACGTTATCCGAGATGACCGTGTGCGGCACGCCATGTTGGCCCAATTCGAAAGCTGTAATCGACGCACCCTGGTTACGCGGGCGGGTCTCGTCGACCCAGACATGCACCGGTATCCCCTGGTCATGGGCCATATAAATCGGCGCGGTCGCGGTTCCCCAGTCCACCGTCGCCAGCCAGCCGGCATTGCAATGAGTGAGGATGTTGACCGGGCTACCGGCTTTCCTTGAGGCCACTTCTTCAAGGAGGGAAAGACCAGCCTGGCCAATTAGCCGGTTTATTTCGACATCTTCTTCAGCAATCGCCGAAGCTCGCTCAAAGGCAGCCTGAGCGCGCTTACCAGGCGGCAGTGGGCTGACAGCGGAGCGCTGCTCGCTCACTGCCCAGGCGAGGTTGACGGCTGTTGGCCGAGCCCCAATCAGCTTTTTGCAGGCGTCGTTGACAGAGGAGTCCGCGGGATCATCACGCATGGCAAAAGCAAAGCCGTAAGCCGCAGTGGCTCCGATGAGCGGCGCTCCGCGGACCTGCATTGAAGAAATCGCGACGACCGCGTCTCCCAGAGATTTGATACCCGCAACCACGAACTCATGCGGCAGCTTGGTCTGATCAATAATTCGGACGACGTTGTTGTCTTCTTCCAGCCAAATGGATCTGAAATGTTTGCCATTAACCATCATTTGCAGAGATCCAACCGGTTCCTATTCCTTCGCGATATGCGCCTTTATCTTACTGGCTATTCTTGCCGCCGCGGTCTTAATCTCGGTGGCGTTCAACGTCAACACTTTGCCATCGCGCATCAGGACGTGACCACTTACGATCGTCGTCACAACGTCGCTCGCTTCGACCGCATAGATCAGATGGGACACAATGTCGTAAAGCGGCATCAGCCGTGGGCTGTCAATATCAACCTGTATCAGATCAGCCTTTTTGCCGGGGGTGATCGAGCCGATCTCCTTCTCCAGCCCCAGCGCCTCAGCTCCGCCCAAGGTGGCCAAACGAAGCACTGTCGAGGCCGGCATGACCGTGGCGTTCCGGTTGACTCCCTTGTGAATAAGGGCCGCAATACGCATTTCCTTCCATAGGTCAAGATCGTTGGTCGAAGCGGCCCCGTCGGTGCCCAAGCCAATCCGAACCCCGGCCGCAAGCATTTCGGGCACTGGCGCGATCCCCGCGCCGGTCTTGAGGTTCGAAACTGGATTGTGAATGACGCCGACCTTTTTTGCAGCAAGTATTGGAATCTCGGATTTCTCCGGCCAAACCATATGGGCGGCGATGAGCGGCGCATCGAACAAACCGAGCTGATCAAGGTGGTGCACGGAGGTCGTTCCGTAACGTTTTTGCATGTCAACGACTTCCGCGTAATCCTCGGAAATATGCGTAGTGATCGGAATGTTGAGTTCATTAGCGGCCGCCAGGACCTCAAGATAATGCTCGGGAGAGACCGTGTAGGGGGCATGAGGCGCCAAGGCCGGCATGATCCGTTCGGATTTCCCTGTCCAGCGTTTAACGAATTCGAGGCCCTCGGCAAACGAATCTTGCCAACCTTCAAAGCCCGGGCTCGGGAAATCGATCAACGGGGCGGCGATCACGGCCCTCAAGCCACAATCGAGCACCACCTGGGCGCCGACGTCGGGGTAGAAATACATATCAACGAAGGTCGTAATACCGCTTTGGATCATCTCCCAACAGGCCAGTTGCATGCCAACTTTGACGAAATCCGGATCCACGAATTTGGCCTCAAGCGGGAAGATATATTCCCGCAGCCAGGTCATCAGGTCCAGATCGTCGGCCACACCCCGAAACAGGGTCATGGCTGCATGCGTATGACCATTTATCAGACCCGGAAGCAGTACACGGCCAGTGCCCCCAATTTCCTCACGGCCGACAAACTGCTGGCGCAAAATATCCTCTCTATCGACTGCGACGATGAGGCCCTGATCGATGACGACGGCACCATTCCTGATGATCGGCTGCTCCGCATCCATGGTGACGACAAAGCTTCCCAGCACGATCAGGTCGACCTCCTGCTTCTCCGCCGCAGGCCCTCCACTCGACAGCCCGGTCAGAAGAACCGCCAATACCAGGGCTCCGGCGAATTGTTTGAAGCGTCTTGCAGACATGCGTTTTTCCCGTTTTCTTATTTGAGATTTGCGGACTCGATCAGCCAACCCACCCAGGATCGATCCTGCGATGGTGCGCCGTCAAGTGGTTCGACAATTCTTTCCGCTTTCGAGATATTGGGACGCCTTCATCGCGGCTGTAGCCATGCGGGCAGGAACGAATAGGCGTCTTTTTTTACCTCCATATCGTACTTCACAGAATTGTCCTTCAATAACGTCTTGAGACGACCTTCATTGTGGGCATCGAAAAGCTCGGTGCAGCCGCCGACGAACTCGCCGCCAACAAAAATCTGCGGGATTGTTTTAATCCCTGTTTGGGCGCGCAAGGCGGCCCGGATTTGTCCACCCCAATTCTTCTCCTGATAAGCCACAGAATCGAGGTCGATTGATCTGTAAGGGATATCAAACGCCTTGAACATTTTACGTACTGACCAGCAAAACTCGCACCACTCGAGCGCAAACATAACGACAGCGTGCTCAGGATCGCTGATGGCCTCTCGGACGAACGTTTCAGCTTCCTTGGATACCGGCTGCGGTGGCTCGGTCTCTTCGTTCTCGGTCGGCGCTGTTGTGACGTCAAAGCGATAATTGGGCGTCGATTTGGAGATCTGCATTTCCTCTTCGGTCATCTCTTCGGCAATGTCTTCGAAAAGCGGCGTGCTCAGATAACGCTCGGCGGTATCCGGCAGCATGCAAAGAATGGTCGATCCCTTTGACGCCGTTTTTGCGATCTCGAGCGCGCCGGCAAAGGTCGCGCCAGCGGTTATGCCAACAAAAATGCCTTCCTTTTGCGCCAGTTTCCGCGACTGTTCGAGGGCGTCCGCGCCGTCGATCGGAACCAGTTGGTCGATCAGATCCATGGCCACCGAGTCCTCGGTAATCTTGGGGATAAAATCCGGGCTCCAGCCCTGCATCAGGTGGGGGCGAAAATTGGGGTGGCTCATGCTCGGCGTGCCATCGGACGCACGTACTTGGGCGATGCCGCTGCCCAGCAATTGCGAGTTGTCGGGTTCGCAAACGACGATCTTGACCTCGGGGCGCTCCTTCTTCAGAACCCTTGCGACACCTTTCAAGGTGCCGCCGGTGCCAAAACCGGTGACCCAATAATCGAGTGGCGTGTCCTTGAAATCCTCGAGGATCTCTGGGGCGGTCGTCCGCGAGTGGATATCCGGATTGGCCTCGTTTTCAAACTGCCGGGTCAAAAACCAGCCATGCGCTTCGGCCAGCTCTGCCGCCTTTGCCAGCATGCCACTGCCCTTTTCGGCGGCTGGCGTGAGAACCACCTTGGCGCCCAGAAATCGCATCATCTTACGGCGCTCGACGCTGAAATTTTCGGCCATCGTGACCACGAGGGGATAACCTTTGACGGCGCAAACCATCGCCAATCCAATACCGGTATTACCGCTAGTCGCCTCGACGACCGTCTGCCCGGGTTTAAGCTCACCCGATGCTTCCGCCGCCTCAATCACACCAAGCGCCAAGCGGTCCTTGACCGAACCGAGAGGGTTAAAGGACTCGATCTTAACCAGGAGATTGATATCGGGCGGCGCCAGATTCTGAATCCTGACTACAGGAGTACCGCCGATTGTCTCCAATATACTGTCATAGATGTGACTCATTCTCCGACCCTCCAAACTACGAAAACCCTCATCGCGGCCTAGGGATTATGCCTCACAGGCCGTTTTGCGGGCAAGGTTTCTTCAGCAAAGATTGCCAACCATCCGGCGGACACCACCAGGGCAACCGCGACAACATAGAAGCTGATCTCGATAGCGCCCGAAAAATCGGCCACTGCACCGATCAAAAGGGCGCCGATGCCGTATCCGGTGTCGCGCCAGAATCGATAGACGCCAAGGATCGAGCCGCGGCAACTGGGTGGGGCGATGTCTCCCACCGCGGCAATCAGGGTCGGATAGAGTAAGGCCATGCCAAACCCGGTGATGGCTGCTGCCAACGACCACATTACGACGCCTTCAAGGCGCGGAAATATGGCCACACCGAAGGCACAAAACAGCATGCCCGCAAAAATCAACCATTTACGGCCCCAGCTATCAGAGAGATATCCGGTCCAAAGCTGGTTCACTCCCCACATCAGGCCATAGGTGCCGACGATCCATCCGATTTCCTTGAGATTCAACCCCTGACCGGCCAGAAAAAGCGGGAAAAACCCCCACACCAACGCATCGGCAAACTTCTCGACCAAGCCGGCCTGGCTTAGGGCAGAGAGTGTGCGATGGCCATACGAGACGAAGGCAAACACGCTCTGAGCACCTGGATCGGCGTATATCGACCGCGGCCCGGCGTCCGGCCCCAAACCTGCTTTGTCGGAAAGTTCCTTTGCTTCAGCTTGTGCCCAAAGGCGTGTCTCAGCAGCGAATAGGTATGCGCTAAGCAAAGCCAACAGAACAATCGCCAAACCGAAAATCAAAAGCGTGGTTCGAGGATCGTACCAGCTGGCCAAATAACCGGTCAAAATCCCGGCGATGGCGACGCCGACATAGCCCGAAAACTCATTGAAGCCGGTAGCCAGCCCCCGCTCGTCGGGCTTGGTTATATCCATCTTGCTGGTCACCGTCATCGACCAGGCGAAGCCCTGATTGACCCCCAAAAGAAGGTTCGTCAACACGATCCAGGTCCAGGATTGCGAATAATAGATAAGGAATGGGATGGGAATCGCAAACAGCCAACCCAGCAGAAGAACCGGGCGGCGGCCCAAGCGTTCCGAGAGCGACCCTGCGACAAAATTCATCGCTCCTTTGACGAAGCCGAAGGAGGCGATGAAGGTCATAAAATAAATCAAGGAGCCGCTGGCCAAACCAAACTCGTCCTCGGCCAGGGCCGGCAGAACATTGCGCTGTAAGCCGATGGTCATGCCGACGAAGAACACCTGAACCAGTTGTTGCATAAACTGGCCGGAGTTGGCGCGCATCCCCAGGATCGGTGCCTTTGGATATAAGTGATCTCGCTTTAGCATTTTCTGCCCTGATTGACTTGGCAGACTAAACAGCCTTGGTGCCGTAATAAAGCGTCACAACATGTTTGGCCTCGGCAAAGAACAGCCAGCGCTCGATCAACACCCCCACTGAGCCAAAGGCAAGGACCAGTCCGGTGATCATCAGGCTGATATCAGCCGACCCCTTGGCGCAAAGCACGCCCTTGTTCGTCGGATGGTCGGGATTGCCTTCGATGAATCTGATTTTCTCGTCTTTGAAATAGACCCGGATGCCGCAACGACAGGCGCACATGTAGCAAGTGGAGGTCTCGATTCTGTCCGCCACTTTTGGCGAAAGATCAATCGTTTCTTTCACCGTCTCAAACGGGTTGATTGCCATGCCCCGCGATTTCCTCTTCCAGGCCCCGGTTCAAAATCGCCTTCGCAGACCCGAACACTGCCAGTGGTCATATTTATTGGCTGCATCAACGAACGATCATAACCGAGTTGTGTGCCTTTTCCAGTACTTTGGAAGCGAAGCTCGTGCCGAATAGTCGCCTTAATCCGACTTTTTCAGAAGCCGAAAGCACGATGAGCGAATAGCCTCTGCCTTCCTCGATAATCTTGCTGACAGGATCGCCGACCTCGACCTTCTCCCCAGCGATCGCCAAATCCATTTGTTCGATCGCCGACTTGGCCATTGCAACTGCATGTTTTGCATCCTCGAGGCGATCCTCGCTCTCGGCGATTGAATAAAGAAAGACCGGGCAAAAGCAGCGGCTGGCGATCACCGCGTCCTTTTTTGCCGCCTCGATGGAGGCTGATGATTCCGTAACACAAAGAAGATGAGCGTGGCTTTCCTCGAAGGCCCTTGCAAAAATGATTGTGCCGGCGATCTCACGAGCCAGAGTTTGCGCTGCTGAAGCTTTAATGCCTGAGGTTTCGCCGTCCTTTCCAACCTCAGCCGCATTGACGATCGTAATGTCGTACTCGACCTGCTCGCATTCCTCGAGTATTCCCTTGGTGACCGAGGATGCGACTTTCATTTTCAAGGTGATTTTCCGCCCGTCCTTGCTCGAGTATTCAACCATGTTATCACCAAGTTCATCACCGATGACGTCCTTATGGATCGTCCGCGCTAGCCAATCCCGCTGTAGGAACCCCATCTCGATTAGAAAATCGCGGGCCTCCTTAAGCGCCCTCTGACCGGGCAAGTCGAGGCCCCATTCGAGGAGATTCTGGTGAGCCAAGTGCATCTGCAAGCCGCCGGCTCGCAAACCCCTGTCCGATTTGCGAACATTTAAAAGGGTGACGTCCGCGTCAGTGCCCGAGCCAAGCCTGACCGCATATCTCAAGCCGCGAAAGGTTTCACTCGACAGATCGATGCAGACAAGAATCTTAAAGCGCCTGTCCTTAGATGAATTTGTCAAATCTTGCCTCCTTCGATGTCACACCGGATGCTCAAAGGCCCAACAACGGCCAATAAAAATATGCCGCGAGTATCAACACCGCGGTTGAAATCAAGATCATTCTGAAACCGGCCTTTAGGAAATGCGACGGTTTTAGATAACCTGACGCATAGACGATGGTGCAGGCTGGCGTCCCGATCACGGTCAAATAGGCGAAAGCTGAAGAGACCGAAGTAATAAAACCCATTAACAGCGGGCTCTCGCCGGATGCTCTTGCTAGATTCAGGGTTATTGGCCCCAGCACCGCGACCGCTGCTCCGTTCGACATCGTGTTGGTGACGCCCATTGTGAGCGCTGACACGCTAATCCAAAGCGGCACTCCTGAATCCGCGCTTATGGGGGTCAACAGGCTCAGAAATTTGTCGGCGGCCCAAAGCGCGGCGCCCGTATCCGTCATTTGTATACCTAGCGAAATTGCTGCTCCGTATAGCAGAACGACGCCCCAGTTGACGTTGGTGTTCATATCCTCCCAATTAACCAGACCAAAGATCAAAAAGGCAACCGCCCCAATGATTGCAACCGTTCCCAGGCCAATGACATCTGAGAACCCAATCCAGCCGATCAAAGTCAGGCCGAAAATTATAATTGCCCCCCAGTCACTTGAGCGCATCGGGCCCTGTTCTGCGAGCTGCGCCCGAAGCCTAACAACGGCGCGGGTGATGTGCTTATGTTCTGGCTTGAAAGTCCGCAAAAGGATGAACGGAACCAAAGGCAGTTGGGCTAAAAAGATTGGATAGCAATAGGCGACCCAAGTCGCGTAATCGACCAGGTACTTGTTTGTAGCCGGGTCCAGTGGATCATAAAAGAATTCCCTCCAGAAGCCGATCATAATGGCGTTTCGGGCACCGCCTGAGGGTGTCGCAATACCGGCGATGGCACAGCCATAGCAAATCGAGAAAAGCAGAACTATAGCCAGATTTCTAACCTCCCGGGGGTTGTCAGATGTCAGCCTGATCAGCGTCATGGCCACCGGCAGCATCATCGCTGCGACCGTGTGCTCACCGATGACTGAAGCAAGAATTCCTGAGACAGTCGTGATGCCAACGCAGATATTTGCTGTATTTGTTCCAGTAAGTCGCACGATCCCGTAGGCAATCCGGCGGTCCAGCTTTTGCTTGACGATAGCCACGGCGAGCATCAAAGAGCCCATGATAAATAGTACAGAATCACTCATCAGACTCTGCGCCACCTCGCTCGAGTCGCGTCCCAAGAGAAGGACCTGGCCAACTACAATCAAGAGGGCAACGGCTGGAAGCGGAATCGGCTCAGTAATGAAAAGAATGACCGCTACAACCGACATCACAAGGACCGAATAACCGGTCGGCGACAGTCCTTCCGGGACTGGGAGGTAAAGAAGCACAGCTCCGAGCGCCATGGCGATAAAAAACCAACGCCGTTCACGCAGCAATGCCACAAAGTCGCGCGTCGCCAAACCGAGGCGAGAACGCCGGGCCGCAGCCTTTCTGGAAGGCTCTTCCACGTCGTCGGTCTGGTGGAGACTGGTTAAACTCATCTTCCGTTACCGCAGACTTAAATTCCGCCTGACGAGACGGGGATTCCCTATCGTCATCGAGGCGGCTGCACGAAATGCAAAAAGGGCCCGAGATCCCAAAGAACCATCACTGTTTACTAAAGATGAAGCGATTCGCCTAATATTTATCCACCGCGACGGGAAGGTCCCTGCATTGTGCTGCTTGGTCCGGGATGGCATGATTGTGTACAAAGGTTTATCGCCAGGGATATGAAAGAGATCGCGGTGAACAAGCTTTGCAGGGAGGGGGCCATGGCAGAGGCATCTGCAATCGATCGGCGATTTTCGGTTTCGCCGCAACTCTTGGAGACTGACTTCGCCTCGGCCGCGTAGCAGGGCATTAAATCCGTAATCAACCTCAGGCCGGATGGGGAAGCGGGTGAATATCCGATAGCCAGGCAAGCTGAGGAAATGCCCTGGGCAGGGATTCACTGAAAGGGCATTCAACCGATCCGAAGAATAGAGGCCCCTGGATCATGTGGCCGGGTAAGGCCCTACGAGCATCTGATGATTCCGATCGACAACGCGCCTCAATAAATCGGGCCTTCATCGGGAAGGTTTTCGCGGGCCGCCATCCCTATCTGCGGCCAGCTGGTTTTTCGCGGCTTCCAGCTGGCCGCTTGGAAGCCCCCTCTTGTGTCGGATGGTCCTTGGTTTCTGATTAAGGAAAGTGCAAGTCCGGAAAAAAACGCCAGGCTGCATCTGGAATTGCAGATTTTGCCTCTTATTCTATAGGATTGGTCGGCGACGGCGAAAAGATACTGCTTGTAATGAAATATATATAGCTTTGATATATATAGACGTGCTATAGAGCGAAGGGCTGATGGCACTATGGAGACAAGCAGGCCAAAGAGCCGCTGAGTGGAGTGAAGGTCCGACCACAAAGATTAAAGGACCGGCGCAAAACAAAGACAAAAGAAAGAGGAAGACAGTGAGGGTAAAATCTTGGACACGTTGGGCGGCACCGCTATTTGTGTTCGCCCTCGCAATCGGCGCATTTATCCTTCTCCAGAAGACCAAACCGGAACCGGAGCAGACCGAGGAGGGACCACGGCCAATTTCCCTGTTTGTCGAAGAGGTCAAACAGGAAGATTTGAAGCTGACGGTGAATACCCACGGCGAGGTTCGGCCACGCATTGAGATTGATCTGGTCTCCCAAGTCAGTGGTCGAATTGTTTGGGCTTCGCCTAACTTTGTCAATGGTGGCAAAGTTGAGGCTGGCCAACCACTCATAAGAATTGAAGCGGCCGACTATGAGTATGCCGTTATTCGGGCCGAGGCGCGGGTTACCGAGGCCGAGACCCAGGTCGAGCTTAAGGCTGCCGCGACCGAAGTGGCGCGCAAGAATTGGGACAACCAAATCGTTGGCGAGCCCACGGCTCTGGCTTTAAAATTACCGCAGCTTGAGGAGGCGCGCGCCAAGCTCCGTTCTGCTCAGGCCGATTTGGACGCAGCGCGCTTGAATCTAAGACGAACTGATATTTCTGTACCCTTTTCAGGCCGTGTACGCAGCAAGGCGGCCGACCTTGGCCAATATGTCAATATTGGCGCGTCTCTGGGCCGTGTTTACTCGACCGAAGTTGCTGAAATCAGACTCGCTTTGACCGACGCTCAATTGGAAACCCTGGGACTTTCTATCGGTTTTCAGCCGACGAAAGATACCGGCCCTCTCGTTGATTTCAGCGCTGTCGTCGCAGGGAAGGAGCGTCACTGGCAGGGCCGCATCGTAAGAACTGAATCGGCCATCGATGCCAGTACGCGGGTTCTCTACGCGGTGGCCGAGGTGGAAGCCCCTTACGACGCCGGTGCCGACCAAGGCGTGCCGATGGCGGTCGGCTTATTTGTCGATGCCGAAATCGAAGGTCGGTGGCTCGAAAAGGCGCTCATTATGCCCCGACAGGCGCTACGGTCCGAAAACACGGTCTTCGTGGTCTCGAAAGAGAACACCCTGGATATCCGTGTGGTTGACATCGTCTATTCCGATCAGGACAAGGTCGTCCTGGGCGCCGGTGTCAGCGCCGGCGAGCGAGTCGTCGTCTCGCCGGTCAGAGCACCGCGCCAAGGCATGAAAGTTCAAGCCATTGAACGGGTCGAAGAGGCCCGTCAAATGGCGCTGATTTCCAGATAGTTGGGAGGAGGCAATGGGAAAATTAATAGCTTGGTGGGCGCATAACCGAGTTGCGGCCAACCTGTTGATGATTGGCATTATCGTGTCGGGCGCGCTGGCCTTCTTCGCCATGGAGCGCGAGGTGTTCCCGACTGTCCAGGTCAACGAGGTTTTGGTCACCGTTTCTTGGCCCGGCGCTGCGCCGCAGGAGGTAGAAGAGCAGGTCATCATCCGCATCGAGGAGGCGCTTTCCGATCTGGATAATATCGACCGCCTGCTCTCCACTGCCACGGAAGGCTTCGGCCAAGTCAACATTGAAGCTAACCCAAAAATCGACATGGGCGAATTCATCAATGAAGTAAAGCTCAGGATCGATGGCATCAGCACATTCCCGCGCGATATTCTTCAGCCCCAAGTCCGTGAGATTCTGACCCGCAACGAGCTAATCCGCATCGCCGTGCATGGCGATGCGGGTGAGCGCGCACTGACCCGTGCAGCCGAGAAAATTAGGGATGAGATCGCCTTGTTACCCGGCGCCTCGGTGGTGACCCTGTTTGGCTCACGGCGCGAGGAAGTATCGATCGAATTGTCCGAAGCGGCCATGCGCCGCTACGGCCTAACTTTTGACCAAGTATCAGCCGCCATCCGCGGCAGCTCTATCAACCTGTCTTCGGGGACCGTGCGCACGGAGACCGGTGACGTCTTATTGCGGGCGCGAAACCTGGCCGACAGCCAGGAGGAGTTTGCGAAGATCATCGTGCAACAGACCATCGATGGCGCTGTGATCCGCCTGAGTGACGTAGCGACCATTATCGATGGCTTCGAGGACAACGAAATTCTTGCCACGATCAACGGCCAGCCGGCTGTTCTGGTTCAAGTGATGACCCAGGAACATATGAATGTCCCGCTTACCTCGGAAGCCGTCAATGAATGGCTTGTCGAAGCCAAGACCCGCCAGCCCGAAGGTGTGGAGCTGACCATGTGGTTTGACCTTTCGACGATTTATTTCGACCGCATGGAACTGATCGGTAAATCCGCCATGATGGGCTTGGCGCTGGTGTTCCTGATATTGGTCTTGACCCTCAGGCCGATAGTGGCGCTGTGGGTGACAGCAGGCATTGCTGTGGCCTATGCAGGTGCCTTTATTCTGCTACCGGCCAACGGCGTGTCGCTGAATATGTTGTCCAGCTTTGCCTTCCTGCTGGTTCTTGGTGTCGTGGTCGATGATGCGATCATCATAGGCGAGAGCATACATACCGAAACCAGCAACACCGGCGGCGGTGTGGAGGCCGCCATTCTGGGAACCCAGCTGGTGGCGAAGCCAGTGATTTTTGCGGTTCTCACTACCATGATCGCCTTCTTGCCATGGCTGTTTCTGACCGGGGTGGTGACCGAATTTACGCGCCATATTACAATACCGATTGTATGCGCGCTGGCCTTCTCGTTGGTCGAGGCTCTGTTCATTCTGCCATCGCATCTATCGAAGATGAAGCCGCGCACCAAGCTTGGCCGTTTCGGCAAATTTCAGAAGGGCATCGCCGACGGCATTCTGAATTTTGCTAATGTCACTTATCGGACAGCCATCAATGGTTTATTGAAGCGTCGTTATCTGACTGCCAGTTTATTCGCCTTTTTGCTGATCATTAGCTTCGGCGTTACATCAAGCGGTTGGCTAAAATTCTCGTTCAACCCCGAGATCGAAAGCCCGATGATCTTCATCAATGTGACCTTGCCCGACGGCGCGCCCTATTCCCGGGCGCTGGAAATCTTGGGCCAGTTTCAGCAGGCGCAGCGCAAGCTGGAAGCTGAGGTCAAGGAAATGACCGAGGACGGTGAAGGCCAGCTAATCGAAAACTGGTATACGCGGGCCCGCCGCGATAGCGTTATAGCGATCGTCCAGCTGGCACCGCCCGAGGTCAGGTCTTTATCGGCCAAGGTTGCCGCCGAACGCCTGCGTGATCTGATGGGCGATATCCCTGATGCCGAGGACGTGGATGTTGTCTATACGTTCAACAGCGGCGGCAACGAATTGCAATATTCAGTCAGGGCGAGCGACCTGGAGGAATTGCGCGCAGCAACGGCCGCGCTCAGGGAAAAGCTGGCCACCTACGAGGACTTGTATGACGTCCGCGATAATTTGCAGAGCTCGACTGACGAGATTCGCATGAAATTAAAGCCCGGCGCCGAGAAACTAGGACTCACCTTGGCCATGGTATCGCGACAAGTGCGCCAGGCTTATTTTGGTGAAGAAGTTCAGCGGCTGCCGCGCGACGGCGGTGACGTGCGGGTCATGGTGCGATATCCGCGGGACAGTCGGCGCACACTGGCCAGTCTGTCAGATTTCCGGGTTCGCACTGGCAACGGCACGGAGATACCGCTGCTGGCGGTTGTCGATCTGGAATATGCACCGGGCTTGAAGCGCATCAATCGCCGCGAGCGGTTCCGCGCCGCTGTTATCAGCTCTTCTGTGCGTAACGATGCGAGCAACAACATCATGAAGGATCTTGATGAGAATTTCTTCCCTGAGTGGGAGAAGGAATTCCCCGGCGTCAAGCGCGGCGCTATCGGCCAGGCACAGGGAGAAGCAGAGTTCCTGCAGGAAGTCATCAGTCTCTATTTGGTGGCGTTTTTCGCCATGTATGCGCTGATAGCCATCGCCTTCAAATCCTACTTCGAACCGCTTCTCATAATGACCGCCATACCCTTTGCCTTCATGGGCGCTGTTTTCGGCCATCTGATCTTCGGTTCGGCGATCACGCTGTTTTCGTATTTCGGCATCGCCGCGGCGGCGGGTGTTGTGGTAAACGACAATCTGGTGCTGCTGGACTATGTGAACCGATTGCGCGCCAAAGGCATGGCCCCTCTGGAAGCGCTGGTCGAGGGAGGCGTCGCCCGTTTCCGGCCGATCCTGATCACTTCGGTCACAACCTTCGTCGGCCTGATTCCGATTATGGCGGAACGCTCGACCCAGGCCCAATTCCTGAAGCCGGCAGTTATCTCGCTGGCCTTCGGGGTGACCTTTGCGTTGTTCGTGACGCTGTTTCTAGTGCCGTCGCTCTACGCCATAGGGATCGATGTGGAGAGGCGCATGAGCCGCATTTGGCTGGGAATAAAGAGATTTTTCCGTCCGAGCTACCAGCCGGGAGAATAGCACCCGGAGAATTTTATAAATGGGGCGGGAAGGTTATGGCCTTCTCGCCCCATCCTTTGCCGGGCGCGCGCCAGGGCGCAACTAGCTTTACCAACCTTCCTGGCCGATAAGTGGTACGAAAATAACCCCCCCGAGATCATCCTGCGGCAAGGTTCCGTCCGGCATTTTCGTAACCCGCACCAGGCTTTGACTAAAACTGCGGCCGCCCACCGGCAGGACGAGGCGTCCGCCGTCCGCAAGTTGCCGGATCAAGGTCTCGGGGATTTTGGGACTGGCCGCAGCGACCACAATGGCGTCATACGGCGCCTCAACAGAGTGTCCTATCGTGCCGTCCGCACAGACGACCTTGACATTTTGGTAGCCAAGATCAGCAAGTCGCTTGCGTGCTTCATCAGCTAGCGCCGGGTGCCGCTCAATGGTGACCACACGGTCGGCGATCTGCGCCAGAATAGCAGCTGCATAGCCGGAACCCGTGCCGACTTCCATTACTCTTTCGCCGCCCTTCAATTGCAGCGCTTCAGTCATCTTTGCAACGATATAAGGTTGGGAGATGGTTTGGCCGCAAGAAATGCGAAGCGGCCGGTCATCGTAGGCGAACCGTTCCTGCCCTCGGGCGACGAACAAATGACGGGGCACGGCTCGCACGGCAGCAAGAATCAAAGGATCTTCCAATCCTCGACCCTCGAGCTGACGATGCACCATCGCTTCTCTCAGCTTGTGATATCTGTCCGTCATCGGTCGCCGTTTCGCTGGCGGTGCAAATTTGAGAATAAGGATAAAGGAAAGGCCCGGACACTCAAGCGGCGATGTCCGGACCTTCTTGTGATTGACTGGCTGGCTTGGGATCTAGAACGTCGCATTCAGGCGAACATATGCCGTTCGGCCGCGTGGATCGTGGGTCCGGGTCTCGTAAGATCCGTCCGTGAACACAAACGGTGGCCGTTCGTTAAACAGCTTTATCGCACCAATTGTCAGACGGGTTCCGCTCCAAGGGGCAAGCTCTGACAGGTCGACACTGTATTGCACATCTATTGTTGTGTGGCTCTTGACCTTGACCGCTTCGACAACATTGTTGAAGCCTCTTGTCCCATCGGGCAACGCACCAAAGGTTGAGTTCTCATCGTCGAGAAACGACCCGATATAGCGCAAGAATACCCAAAACGCGTGTCGGCCCTTGGCCCAATTGAAGTTCAAATTGGCGCGGAAATCAGGCACTGGATCGGCAAATATCTGGTCATTTCGCCGATCAACCGCCTTGATCTTGACACCGTTTGAGCCCGGTAGATTGTAGGTCAGGATATAAGTCGCTTCGCCACCTATGCTCCAGGTTCCATTTTGTGTGTCCCAAGTTTGTAAGAACGATACATCGATGCCGGACGCATCGATAAATGCCGCGTTGATGTAATTCGCGATTATGCGCTGCAATGCGCCGGTATTGGGATCAAGAAAGACCTGCGTGCCGATCAGAGCGACCTCTCCACCGATAAGAGCACGGTCTGCCAAATCCTGCGGGTTTTCCTGCACAATCACATCCTTAAACTCGATTCGCCAATAATCGAAAGAGGCCCGGAAGCTGGCGTCAAACGATGCCGTAAAGCCGACATTCCAGTTGGTGGATTCTTCCGGTTTCAGGTCCAAGTTTCCCTGGCTGAGGATCGAAATAAACGGAGCACCGGCGCCCGGGCGTTTGTCGTCAACACTCACGAGGTTGGTCTGGTTGCCGAAAAGCTGGAATACGGACGGTGCACGGAACGATGTCCCGAACGAGCCTCGGAGAACAAAATTGTTATCAATTCGCCAAATGGCCGCAATTTTTGGATCAATCGTATCACCGACCGAACCGCCGTAATCTTCGTAACGAACCGCAACCTGCAAATCGATATCGCTTGTCAGGGGTATGGCGAGTTCCGTGAAGAACGCATAAACATCTCTGGTATTGAGGAAGTCGTTGGCTTGACCGACAAAGGTTCGGTCACCGAGATTGGTGAACTCGTCGTAGTCGTAGCCGAGCGTCTCGCTGCGATACTGGATGCCGAAGGCAAATCCAACCGAGCCTGCGGGCATGTCAAAAAGCTCACCGGTGACCAGGCCATCAACCACAAACAAAGCTTCAATATGTTGGTGCTAACTTCGCCCCAGAGATCAAGCTCGCTCTGATCCGAGAAACATCGCGGCCAAGACCTACTCAACATGCCCAGGGGTGGCCAAAACACTTGATCTATCGATATTTTTTGGTCGCCATGATTAAGGCCTCGGTGATACCTGGCTCCATTATCGAATGGCCGGCTGTTGGTACAATTACGAGTTCTGCCGAGGGCATTGCCTGGCTCAAGGTCCAGGCCGTTTCGGCCGGGCAAATAGCATCGTATCGGCCGTGGACGATGACTGTCGGGATATGGTCGATCGAAGGGGCGTTTCTTAAGAGCTGGTCATCCGAATCCAAGAACCCCTTGTTGACAAAATAGTGCGCCTCGATCCTGGAGTAGGCCAATACAAAGGTTTCATCTTCGATATACGACGCCGCAATTTCGCTTGGCACTAGGGCGACCACCCGATGTTCCCAAAGGGCCCAGGATCTTGCGGCGCTAAGGCGCGTGGCATCATCGGTCCCGGTCAACAAGTCATAGTAGGCACTAATGAGATCGTGGCGGTCGGCTTCGGGGATGAATTCGGCGAACTCCTGCCAAAACTCCGGAAAGATGCGGCTGGCACCGTCCTTGTAGAGCCAATCGATCTCGGTTTGGCGGAACATGAATATGCCGCGCAATACAAGCTCCGTCACGCGCTCGGGGTTGGACTGGGCGTAGGCCAGGGCCAGCGTGCTGCCCCACGACCCCCCAAAAACCTGCCATTGTTCGATAGCCAGAGTTTCGCGCAGTTTCTCAAGGTCTTCGACGAGATGCCGGGTTGTGTTGTTTTTAAGACTGGCATGCGGGCAACTTTTGCCGCAACCGCGCTGATCCAGGAGAACGATATTGTAGACTTCAGGGTCGAAGAACTGCCGATGCACAGGCAAGCAACCGGATCCAGGCCCGCCGTGAAGAAAGATCACCGGTTTACCATCCGGATTACCCGAACACTCGTAATACAGCGTATGGCCGTCGCCGGTCTCGAGTTCGGCCTGCGAATAAGGCTCAATTGGCGGATAGAGCGAAGACATATGTACTCTTTCTATGGTCGGGATCATTGAAAAGGTTCCATTATCCGACTGTAAGCCTTTTTATTCACGAGGCAAATTTCCTATACTCTCCGGCAGCGGTTCGTGAAGGGAGGCGATCTTGGATTTTGAATATTCAAAAAAAGTGACTGAACTCAAGGCGCACCTTGAGGCCTTCATGAAGAAAAATGTTTTAGTCAAGGAACAAGCGGTCTTTAAGGAAATCAGCTCGGGCGATCGCTGGCAACCTAGTACAATAGTCGAGGATTTGAAAATTCAGGCCCGGGAGGAGGGGCTGTGGAATCTTTTCCTGCCCGAATCTGAATATGGAGCCGGCCTAACGAATCTCGAATATGCGCCCCTGTGTGAAGTGATGGGCCATTCGCCGTTTGCGCCGGAGGTCTTCAATTGTTCGGCCCCCGATACCGGCAACATGGAGGTTCTGGTTCGTTATGGGACAGAGGCACAAAAAACCAAGTGGCTGGAGCCTCTATTGGCCGGCTCGATCCGGTCGGCATTTGCGATGACCGAACCGGATGTGGCCTCTTCCGACGCTCGCAACATTCAGGCCCAGATTCGCAAAGACGGCAACACCTATAAAGTCAACGGCAAGAAATGGTGGATTTCAGGTGCCGGCGATCCACGATGTAAGGTTCTCATTTTCATGGGCAAGACGGATCCAAAAAATAAAGACCCCTACAAGCAACAATCGATGATCCTGATCCCGATGGATTCTCCAGGAATAACAATCGAGCGCATGTTATCGGTGTTTGGCTACGACGACGCTCCGCACGGCCACGCCGAGATGACGTTCAAGGATGTCCAGGTACCGGGCGAAAACATGCTTCTCGGTCAGGGAAGAGGGTTTGAGATCGCCCAAGGACGGCTCGGCCCGGGCCGCATTCACCACTGCATGCGGCTTATTGGGCTGGCCGAGCGAGCCCTTACGGAGATGTGCCGGCGTACGCATACGCGGACCGCGTTCGGCAAGCGCATTTCAGAGCAGGGGGTGACTCGGGAACGGATCGCCGAAGCGCGCATATCGATTGATCAGGCACGACTTCTGACCCTCAAGGCAGCGCAAATGATGGACGTTCATGGCAACAAGGCGGCCCGCAAGGAGATCGCCATGATCAAGGTAGCGGCACCCAATATGGCCTGCCGAGTTATCGATTGGGCGATCCAGGCCCATGGTGGTGGCGGCGTCTCGGGAGATTTCTCCTTGGCCTCCGCCTACGCCCAAGCGAGGACGCTTCGCTTGGCCGATGGTCCAGACGAAGTGCACCGTGACCAGATCGCCAGGCTTGAGCTGGCATCCCAAACCAAAAAGATGACGGAATGACGACGAGCTTTTCATGAACATTGCGAATGGCATCCGCTCAAAAGAAGACAGCGCGCTCAGAGAGGTGGATCTCTCCGGAGACTGGACTATCGCCTCTGCAGCTCGTCTTGAAAATGAGTTGAACGCCCTCGATTCATTTGAGGCCAAAGCAACGATCATCGACTCAGTTGAAATTGACAAACTGGATACCTTGGGGGCCTGGCTAATTTATCGGCTGATCCAACGTTACGAGGATGGGAAATCGCAGGTCACGCTGCGGGGATTATCGAGCGAAAATGAAGCCCTGCTGGATCGTATCAGGAAGGGCGCTCCCGAGCCTTGTGAGCCGCCTCGACGAAAGGGCCTTCTCATCGTGCAGCTTGAGCAGATCGGGATGGCCAGTATTCGCATGCTTTATAATCTGGGCGGCTTTCTCGGCTTCAACGGGCTCGTTTACGCGCGCCTATTGGGGGCGATTAGACGGCCAAAGCGGCTCCGCATCACGCCGCTGGTCTATCAGCTGGAGCAGGTCGGCTGGAACGCACTGCCGATCGTTGGTACGATCGCCTTTCTGATTGGGGCGGTTCTGGTTAACCAAGGCGCCCTTCAACTGCGCCAATTCGGGGCCGAAGTGTTTGTCGTCGATATGCTGGCCATTGCCCACTTTCGGGAGTTGGGAGTGTTGCTCACGGCGATTATTATTGCCGGCCGCTCCGGCAGCGCATTTACGGCGCAAATTGGATCGATGGTGTTGCACGAGGAAGTCGACGCCATGAAAACAATCGGCCTGCATCCCATTGATACCCTGGTGCTGCCGAGATTTCTGGCGCTGGTGCTGATCTTTCCGGTTCTGACCTTTTTTGCCGATCTGATGGGCGCTCTTGGCGGCGGCATAATGGCCTGGGCGACCCTTGATATTTCGCCGGCGGCATTCATCCAGCGCCTCAACGAGGCAGTGCTGCCGAATACTTTCCTGGTCGGAATCATCAAGGCACCCTTTTTCGCTTCG
>JADFIA010000033.1 GCA_022566895.1 Pseudomonadota bacterium | reverse complement strand
AGCGGTAGTACATCGCCTCCTGTTCCGATTGGCTCGCTTCCTGAGCGTGAACTGCACCGGCGATGAGTGTCAGGCAACATAAGAAAATGAAAAATGAATGCCGCTTCATCGTCTTCTCCTCACTCCGTGTGGTATCTATTCCTTGGCGCTGGCAGATACAGGAGGGCGTAGCTTTTCCGGGTCGAAGAGCCAACCACCCTTGATCACCCGCCAGATGCTCTGGGTATTCTTGATCCTCACCTACCCAAGTTGAAAGATAACACAATACGAAGAATATTTGATTGTCTTGACAATGGGAATGTCCGCTTTGGGTCAAAAGCGGACTCTTTTTTGTACTGGATCGTGCGTGTTAAGAAGAGTCCGCTCTTAGCCAAAAGCGACTATTGTGTTGCTCGTCGATTTGTTTATGGAGGTTTGCGGGCCTTGAAAAGAGAGGTGGACAACCGGTCTTCAACTTTATTGCATTGCTATGTTAGGTTAAGCAATTCAACGATGTGCAATTTTTGGATGGTAAATGGGACGACCCGTACATCGACGAATTCTTGGCTTCATGGCCGCAGCCCTGTTGGTGCTGACTGGGATGAGCCAATCCAATGCGCTTTCGGCGAGTGACCCGAACGCTACGGTTAAATTTCAAGCCGCCTTTGCCGGCGACCGGCAAGCCATCGAAGATAAGGATTCCGCAGCCGCAGTGACGGCGGCAAGGGAAGCACTCGACATTGGTCGAAGTGTCTTGGCCGACGACGGCCCGTCGATGGCGGCGCTTCATATCAATTACGGCACTGCCCTGGTTGGTGTTCGGCTTTACGAAGAGGCTATTGCGCCGCTGCCGCGGATTTTCCTATGTTCCTTGTGAGATTGGTGCCGGCAGCAGGAGTCGAAGCCACCCTTCGGAGCCTTGTGGTCCCAGCCCTACCGATGTGCCTCGCGCCATTCATTCGCCTGGCTCTCAGCTTCGGCGATTTGCTGGGAAGTGATCCGATAACCGAGATTGAGCTTGGCCGCTGCAGCGAGCCTATTTCCGCCTGCCTCCGCCAGCAAATACCATTTATAGGCTTCAACAAGGCTCTTGGAGATGCCCAATTCGTTCTCGGACATGTTGCCCAAATTGTATTGGGCCACCGCATTGCCTTGGTCAGCCGCCAAGTGGAACCATTTCGCGGCCGCGGCGTAATCTCGGGCTGCGCCTTGCCCGTTCAAATGTAAACTTCCCAAATTATTTTGAGATTCAGGAAAGCCCTTTGCGGCAGCCAGCCCATACCATTTGCGGGCTTCGATATAGCTTTGCTCGACGCCCTGCCCGTTGGCGTAAAGGGTGCCAAGATTGTGTTGAGATTCAACTTATTCCTGCATGGCCGCCCGCAGATACCATTTCGCCGCCTCGGCATAGTTCCGTTCCACGCCAAGCCCGGCTTGAAGCATATAACCGACACTATGCTGAGCTTTGGCGTGGCCCTGATTGGCTGCCAGCAAATAAAGTTTAGAGGCCTCGGCCTCATCCTTCGATACCCCGCGGCCCTGGTCATAGATTACCGCCAGTTCATACTGGGCGTCGAGGTCACCCTCGTCGGCCGCCAGACGATACCATCTCGCAGCCTCTTCATCGCTTTGGAGGAGGCCCCGCCCGTTTTCATACAAGACAGCCAAATTATATTGGGCGATCGGCTCACCCTGTTCGGCCGCCAGCCGATAACGACGGATTGCCTCTGCATAATCCTGAGGAACCCCCTGGCCGTGCTCATACATCACTCCCAGATTGACGTGAGCCATCGCCTCACCGCCTTCCGCCGACAGGCGGTACCATTTGGCCGCCTCTTCGTAATCCTGATCGACCGCGATGCCGTTATCGTAATTGATCCCAAGATTATACTGGGCCTTGGCGTGGCCCTGATTGGCCGCCAATCGATAGAGTCGCGCCGCTTCCACCTCGTCCTTGGGGACCCCACTTCCTTCATCAAAGGAAACCGCGAGATTGAACAGGGCGTCCAAATAGTTTTGAGCCGCCGCCAGCCGATTCCATTTGACGGCCTCCTCATCGCTTTGGGGTAGGCCCCGCCCGTATTTATACAAGACAGCCAGATTATATTGGGCGATGGGCTCACCCTGTTCGGCCGCCAGGCGATACAGGCGGATGGCTTCGGCGTAATCCTGAGGGACGCCTTGGGCCCTCTCGTACATCGTTCCCAGATTGATCTGGGCGTCCGCGTCGCCCGCTTCGGCGCTTGCAATAAGTTCCGGCAGCATCTGTTCGTCGTTCTGGGCGGCCAAGTATTGGCCGGGAACAAGCCACAGGAATAGCAGCAGAAGAAATATAGACAGGCGCTTCATGACTCTTCCCCTTCTCGCGAACCGGCAAGCACTGGCCGACCGATTCCGACGAGAACCCTTGTCGATTATGTCAAGGTGGTGCAAGTGCTGCAACCATTCGTTATCCGGAGCCATGATCGCCCGACTGAAAATGCGGCAAATGCCCGCGGCGCAAAGAATCCGCAAAAAGCGGCAAAAAGGCGCGGAGGATGGCGGAAAATGGTGCCGGCAGCAGGAGTCGAACCCGCGACCCCCTGATTACATTCAAAATAGCTAAATAGGCCATGACTTCCTAGTCTGACCTCCCCAAATCAAAATTCATAATCTGTTACAGCTACGGCAAGGGTGGGATTTGGGCCAAGAGGTTTTTAATGTCCGCTTTGGGTCAAAAGCGGACATAGCAACGAGTCCCCTATTGCCCGGTCGCACGACAAGCCAACAGATTAATGGTCCCGGCTGATCCTGCCCCACGACTTGGCTGGCCGTAATCAGGGCTAAGCTGACCAACGCCCGGTATCCGGCTGCTTATTGGTTGTCCGCAACTCGCCACTTGGCCGGCGGCCGGCCAGGGCCGTGACACGGGCGGGCGTGGGCGGCTAATTGCCGGGTGTTTGAGCGTGGAGGGAGTGGGTTTTTTGCCGGCCTTGAGGGCTTATCAGCCGCAAGTCATGGCCAGGGAAAGGTTTGTCGCGGCGGTGCTGCCGGGTTGGCGGTCAATCGGCGGCATCGGGCTCGGAGGGCTGATCGGGCTCCCCTTGTTTGTCCTCTCTCAGCGCCGCCTTTGCTTCCCGCTTGGCCTGGCGCTTTGCGGCTTTGGCCTTGGCCCGTTCATAGCGTTCAAAAGCGTAGTTCGATCGGCGTGCCAAGATGTCCTCCTGTTGGCGTGTAATCTCTTTGATATAAGAGGTTTGGGTGGCCGCGTTCGAACGCGACCACCCGCACCGGCGTCAATTATCGAGCTTAGCCGATCAGCTTGACGTTGTCGGCCGAAGTCCTGCCGTCGCGGCCAGCCGCGACTTCAAATTCCAGCTCTTGACCTTCGTTCACCGAGGCGATACCAGCCCGCTCCAGTGCCGAAATATGGATGAAGACGTCCTTGCCGCCATCTGAAGGCTCGATAAAGCCGAAGCCTTTAGCCGGATTAAACCATTTTACGGTTCCTGTACTCATAGTGTATTTCCTTAATTCAAGTTTGTATTGGCCGGATGCACAAAGCAACCGGCCGGCAAATGAGCGTTACATTGTCGGGAGGCAAGTAAGTCGGACGCTTCGGCGTCTGACAATCACCAAGTGATTAGAAGACGTGACGGCGGCTAGACGTATTGCGAGCTGACAAAGTTGAGCTCTGGGCGCTACATAGTGTGTAGCTTGGAAAAACACAAGTGAAATAAAGCCGTAGCCGGCAAAGGGCCGCATCCGGCACCACTGCGGCCATTAAATACGATCCACCGGCGGGCCTGTCGGCGACCGTGGGAAAGGCCCAGCTGAGGTCGGCCCACAGCCGCCGCTTCCCGGTGGATATTGCAAACCCTAATCCGGCTGAGGACCTTGTTTGGCGAAATACTCCCGGAACGGGCAGAAATTGCACATTACTTGTGGGAATTGTATCGGCCTGATACGATCTTCGCCGCTCAAGAGATTGACTGTGTTAGCGCACATCGAGGGGCACTCAAGATTTGCAAAGCGATCGGGGCTTGGCGCTACGGCTCGAATGATCGTTCCCGGCTTGGCCGCCCAAGCGCCTGGATGAGCGCCAGTCCCGAGCCGGAATATGCCGCTTGTAGCGCAGCGTTGGCCTGGCCGGTTTTCGAGGCTGCAGAGGAAACAGGAGGAGGCGATGAATGACCAGACAAGCGGGGCAAAATTAATCGTCTTGAGCCAGGTGACCTTTCGAAAGGCCCTTGGCATACTGGGCATGTCGCTGCCTTTCATCTTATTGATTGGCGGTTTGTTTTTTGATCAAAAAATCGGCACGTCAATAAGCGCTTACTACCACTTCGGGCCGTCAGCGGAGGCTTATCGTCCGGCCATGGGCGACGTCTTTGTCGGCGTGCTTTTTTTGATCGGCATGGCCCTGATCTTTTACCAAGGATACGAAAAAAAGGACGAACCGATTAGCGACAGCCTGGTCGCCACCGGCGCCGGTATTTGCGCCATAGCCGTGGCTTTGATCCCGACGGACGACAAAAAAACCATGTTTGAAGACATAATCGGCGACATTCATATGCTGTTTGCAGCGGTGTTTTTCGTCGCCCTGACATACTTTTGCTGGGTCATATTCACCCGCACAGACAAGCCGGGAAATGAATCCGCCGGGAAAAAGAAGAGGAATCGAATCTACAAGGCTTGTGCGGTGATAATGGCGGTCGCTTTGGTGCTGATCGCGGTTGTTTTGACCCTGTTGTCCGATTCTATGGAAACACGCCTTGTAGAACACTACTACGCTGTATTCTGGCTTGAATCGATCGCGATTTTCTTTTTTGGCCTGGCCTGGTGGACCAAGGCAAATACCTCTTAACCGACGGGGTTGGAATGGGCCCGCAAACGGACACCGCGGCGCCGGAACCGGGCCTATAAGATTTATCGAAATTGCCGGCCTCGCCCTACCCGGCCGGCTTTGTGCGGCTGCGAGTAACCGCCCTTCAGCCCTTATCCATGGCCCGAAAATTAGGCCGTAATGGGTAAGAAAATTCTCGTTCAGGGTCGGTTGGCGTCCAAAACCTCCTCAACGCTCCGCACGATTGCCTCCAGAAGAACCTCCCTTGGAAATGCATTTTTGGTGATCAGCGTCTGGGCCAAAATTGGTGTGTTCGCAGTAAAAGCTAAGGCCATCGACCAATGATCGCCGTTGGCGTAGCCGAGCAGCCGACTTCCGGGAATAACCGCATCATAAATAATCATTTGGCTGTCGTTTCGCGGCTCCCGTTGGGCAAGTTTTTTGTATCCATCCCTGAGAATTAGCGAGACATTTTCCTTGCTAGTGAAGGCGGGAATGGAAAAATATTCGATAGACTCCGGGAGCGGATTGTCGGCCAACCAAGGCACCCGGACCGCCTGCCGCAGGCTATTGATACCGCCGCCATCGCCAGCCGGGCAATTCGGCAGGTCGATTGTGCTGGCAAGTAATTCGAAAAATTCGCCCATCTCGTCGGCCGCCGGCGACCCGCTGACGACCCCGGCAACGGCGACCACCGCCGCCACCTTTTCGCTAATCTCCGGGTGCCGGATCAAGGCCTCCAAAATATCGGTGGTCCCCTTGGAGTAGCCGATCAGGATGGCTTGGCGATCGCCGCCCAAATTACGGCTCTCCAGATCGAGGCGGATCTGATTTGCATTGTGTTCGCTGCTGGATCGGCCACTTACCGAAATGATGCCGGTCTCATAGCCGTGAGCTTGATTGAGATGACTTAACGCCAGTTCAAAGGGCTTGACATGATCGGCAATGCATTCTCCGAAAATACCGGGCACCACAAGAATCGGACCCTGAAAACCCGCCTCTCCGGTCGGCACCGGCTGGCCAGTCCCGGCCGGCTCTCCGGGCCATAGGTGCAAGGCCTGGTGGCAAGCGAAATCGTGAGCAAAGTCGGCACCGTGATCCTCTTTGATTTGGCAGTAAATTTCCCGAAACCGGCCGCGCAAATCGATCACTTCTGCGTAGATGTGCGGCGCCAACACCTCCGGTGGGGCTAACTCAACCGTGTTCTCGCCGTCGCATCCCCACAGGCCGACCGGCAGAGCGATGGCGCCGATCAATACTGCCAGAGCGCGCCTGGACCGGAAGCCCCGTAGGCCGAACCCATTCATTCTGTTCCACCTCCAACCCATCATGGTTCAAGATATCTTGTGGTATAGAATCTCGAAACTTTCCTCTTTAAAGTTGTAATATATCGCATCTGGGGAAAAATTACAGTGCCAATATTGGGCTGGAATGCAGTTCGCCCTGCCGCCTTGCCGCCCCGTTGGCCCGGAAAAGTCCGCATAGGGCCTTGGTCTCCGCGGCATCGAGCGCCGCCCCTTCCATTGCCGCGAGGCCCGTTCCGACCCGATGCCGGCCCTGAGATATTGAAATCTTGCCCAAGGGTTTGCCTGCCCTGAAAGCCGGGCCGAGGATACCACCGGGCCGGCTGATCAGGGAGTATCGCCAGCCGCCGGCCTGGCAGCCAAAGAGTCCGCTATTAGCCATCAGCGGACATCGGTGGCTAGCTCAATGGATCAGTGCTTGGTCGATCAGGACCTTGGCCGCCTTTTTGGCGTCCTCGGCAACCCCTTGCTTGCCGAGCATGAAGGCCATGACCGTTTCGCCTTCCATCAACATTAAGAGCTGCCCGGCAAGCCGGCGCGGATCCTTGGCCGCGGCTTTTTGCGCCAGATCCAAAAAATATGCCAACAGCGCCTGCTTGTGCTCGGCCGAGGCCATATGAATGGGGTGCTTGCGATCCTGAAACTCAGACGCCGCCTTGATGAACATGCAGCCCTGAAAATCGCCGCCGTTGATCCAGGCGTCCATAGCATCGAAAATCGCCAATAGGCGTTCTTTCGGCGTCGTCGCGTCTCTCTCGACGCGGCGAACAAAGCGGTTCCTGAACTCCTCGTCCCTGAGGCGAAGGGCGGCCAGGATCAGATCCTCTTTGGTCCGGAAATGCTTGTAGATGGTCATTTTGGAAACGCCGGTTTCCCTGACCAGCTTGTCCATGCCGGTGGCCTGAAAACCGTCGCGGTAAAGAACCTCCATGGCCTTCCGGACCAGGATATCGCGTTTGGATGCACTCACGAGTCGCCTTCCTTTTTTCGTTTAGATATACTGACCAGTAAATATATGACCATCGAATTCATAGTCAACATTTTTCTGTAACTTATTCGCCTATTTGGGGGAAATTCCATATTGCGGAGCTCCACTGAAACTTTTCTCCATAGTGCGGTTGACATACCTATACTAAAGTGTATATGTACATGTACCGAACGGTATACACCGCTCAACAGGAGGCCAAAATGATCGATACGAAAATAGCGAACGCCAACAGGGTTATCGTACCGAGCCGCCGGCTATTGGTCGTGACCAGCGCTCCGAGGCGCCGCGACGGATCAATAAGCGAGGTTCTCTGGCCGGCCCTGTACAGCCAGTTCGACGTCCGGTTTTAACCGTTCGATAAACATAGAAAGATTGAAGGAGAATCAAAATGCTAAAGAAATTCAAAACCATCCTCAAAGCATCGAGCGGCCTGATTATTGGATCGGCGCTGGCCATCGGCCTGGTTCAGGGGGTCGCCCAAGCGGCCGCGCAAAAGCCTACGCCAGAGCAAGTGATTGCGGTCGAGGAGGTCCAGATCCTGCATAAGACGATCGCCGTCGATGGCCTCGATATCTTCTATAGAGAAGTGGGTCCGCAGGAGGCACCGGTGATCCTGCTGCTGCACGGCTTCCCGACGTCCTCGCAGATGTTCGTGCAGCTGATGAACGATCTGGGTGACCGCTACCGGCTGATCGCCCCGGACTATCCGGGCTTCGGCAACTCATCGATGCCGGCGGTCGACGCCTTCGACTACACCTTTGACAACTTGGCCAGCGTGGTTGCTGGCTTCGTGGAGGCGCTCGAACTCCAGTCCTACACCCTCTATGTCATGGACTACGGGGCCCCGATCGGCTTCCGGCTGGCCACCAAAAGCCCCGAGAAAGTCAGCGGGCTGATCGTCCAGAACGGCAACGCCTATGTTGAAGGCCTGCTTGAATTTTGGGACCCTATCCGGGCCTATTGGGCCGATCGTACGGCCGCAAACGCCAAGCCGCTTGCCGGGTTCCTGACCCTTGGCGTTACCAAGTGGCAGTACACCCACGGTACCCGCAATCCGCAGACCATCGATCCCGACAACTGGGTCGTCGACCAGTATTTCCTGGACCGGCCCGGCAACAGGGAGATTCAGCTGCAGCTCTTTTATGACTACGGCTCGAACCCGCCGCTCTATCCGGCCTGGCAGGAGTATTTCCGCACCTATCAGCCGCCGACCCTGGTGGTCTGGGGCAAGAACGACTTCATCTTCCCGGCCGAGGGCGCCCATCCCTACAAACGCGATCTCGAGAACATCGAGTTTCATTTGCTCGATACCGGCCACTTCGCGCTTGAAGAAGACGGCAAGGTGATTGCCGAAGAGATTGCCGATTTCATGGCCCGTAACCAGGAGTAACCAAATATGACCGGTGGCGTGGTTGTCCCCCCGCTAGCCTCCCCTACCCCGACCCGCTGCCGGTCATCACTTCAAGGAGACCTGAGATGAAACAGAAACTCGTACCGCCATTTACCAAGCAGACCGCCCTGGCCAAGGTCAAGGCGGCTGAAAATGCCTGGAATACCAGGGACCCGGAGGTCGTCGCCCTGGCCTATAGCGAAGATTCCGACTGGCGAAACCGCGACGAGTTCTTCCAAGGCCGCGACGCCATCAAGGAATTCCTGACCAGAAAATGGCAGAAGGAGCTGCATTACAAGCTCTCGAAGGAGCTCTGGGCCTTTACCGGCAACCACATTTCCGTGCGCTTTGAATACGAGTGGCAGCACGCCGAGAGCGGCCAATGGTACCGCACCCATGGCAACGAACATTGGGAGTTCGATCCAGACGGCCTGATGCGCCGCCGCGACTCCAGCGCCAATGATATTAAAATCGCGCCCGATCAGCTGCGGCTGGCCAGGCCCGATAACGGGGCCAGCCAATGACCCTCGAAAATGCCAGCGACGTTGCCTTTACGCCGGCCGTGAAAGCCTGGCAGGAACGCAAAGGCTCGCGGGCGGGATACCGGAAAATGGAGGAAAAGGGCGGCTGGCGCGACAGTATCGACGCTGGACTGGCGGCCTACATCGCGGCGCGCGATTCCTTCTATCTGGGCACCGCCAGCGCCGACGGCCAACCCTATATTCAGCACCGGGGCGGCAAGAAAGGGTTCTTGAAGGTCCTCGACCAGAAGACCCTGGCCTTTGCCGATTTCAGAGGCAACAAGCAATATATCTCGGCCGGCAATCTCTCGGAGAACCCCAAGGCCTACATCTTCCTGATGGATTACGCCAATCGCCGCCGCATCAAGATATGGGGCACCGCCGAGGTCGTCGAGGACGACCCGGAGCTTCTCGAACGGCTGGTGGATGCGGATTACAAAGCGGTCCCCGAACGGGCCATCGTTTTCAAGATATCCGCCTGGGACGTCAATTGCCCGCAGCATATCCCGCGCAAATTCGACGAAGAAGAAATAGAGGACCTGGTCGAGCCCCTCAGGGCGCGGATCGCCGAGCTCGAGGCTGAATTGACCAGCCTGCGGGCTGGCGGCAGCGCCGGCGGGCCGGAAGAAGCAATGCTGCTGGAGCAGTCGTGACCGCCGATCGTTTCGTGCTCGTAGTAAAGTGCAATAGGACAGCGACAACCGAGACAAGGAGACTCTAATGACCAATCATTTCGACGTCATCGTCTTAGGCACCGGCAATGCCGGCATGGGGGCGGCCGGGGTGGCTCGCGCGGCCGGCCTGGAGGTCGCCATGATCGAGAACCGTGAGGTTGGCGGAACCTGTGCCCTGCGCGGCTGTGTGCCCAAGAAGGTGTTGGTCGCCGCGGCCCAGGTCCTCGACCAGATCGAGCGGGCAAGCGTGCACCACATTGAAATCGGCTCACCAAAACTCGACTGGGCCAAGCTGATCGAGCGCGAGCAAGGCTTTGTCGAAGGCGTTCCCGACGAGTTCAAGGGCAGCCTCGAAAATAGAGGCATAACGCTGATAGAGGGCCGCGCGCGCTTTACCGGGCGCCACGAGGTGACCGTCGGCGAGACCGTCTATTCGGCCGACAAGATCGTCATCGCCACCGGTTCGGTGCCCCGCGAGCTGCCAATAAAGGGCTGGGAACACACCATTACCAGCGACGATATTCTGATCGGCAAGGAGCTTCCAGAATCGCTCGTCTTTATCGGCGGCGGCGTCATCGCCCTGGAGTTTTCGCACGTTTTCGCCCGGGCCGGCACCAAGGTCACGATCCTCGAGGCCATGCCGAGCCTGCTGCCGCGCCTGGATCCGGACGCTGTGGCGGCGCTTCGCCAAGAAACCGAAAGACTGGGCATCGAGATTCTGACCGACGTCAAGGTGAGCGAGATCAAACACCACGACGGCCGGTTCGCGGTGCTTTTCGAAAAGGATGGCGAAGCGCTCGAGCGGCACGCCGCGGTGGTTGCCAACGGCACCGGCCGGGTGGCCGACGTGGCCGGTCTCGATCTCGACGCGGCCGGAATTGTCCATCAGAGCGGCCGCATCGAAGTGAACGCCTATCTGGGGAGTACCTCGAACCCGGCCATCTATGTCGCCGGAGACGCCCTATGGTCGAGCGCCCAGCTTTCGCCGGTGGCCACTTATGAAGGCCGGATCGTTGGTGAAAATATTGTCAATGGCGACAAGCTCGTGGCCGATTATTCGCACGTTCCCTCAGCGGTCTACACGGTCCCGGCAATGGCCAGTGTGGGTATGGGCGAGGCAGAGGCAAGCGACAAGGGTCTTAAGTTCAAGGCCAAAGTCAATCACATGACCTCCTGGCGCTCGGCCCGCACCTACGCCGAGACCGTGGCCTTCTCCAAGATCCTGGTCGAGGAAGAGAGCGACAGAATCCTGGGTGCCCATATGGTCGGGCACGGCGCCGAAGAGGTCATCCACCTCTTGGCCTTCGCCATCAAGTACGGCGTTACAGCGACCGAACTGGCCGGCGGCCTGTACGGCTATCCGACCTTTTCCTCGGATTTGAAATATCTGGTATAGATCAGCGACCTGTAGCAGCGCTGCGGGCCGTCGGATAAAGACCAAACCAATCAGGAAGTTGACATGAACACTCAGCAAGTGAACAAGGCCACCCGAGTGCGATTTCGGCCAGCCGCGCGACGCGACGTGCCGGCGGTCGCCGCCATGCTGGCGGATGATCTGCTGGGCTACGAGAAATCCCATTGGGGGCTTAAGCTGGCCTTGAAAAGCTGTCCCCGGACAGCGCCCGGCTGGCGGCGGCGTTGACCAGCGCTTAGCACTTGATCGGCAAGGCAGGACCGATGAAGCGGATGAAGGCCATGGCCAGGGGAGCGTCGGCGAAGCGCGGCGCCGGCGGGCCGGCAGCAGCCGCGCTCTGACCGCGGGAACGGGCAGGCAGCGTTAGGGTTTGAGCGGCCAGTGCGGCGGCGGTGTCCCTATCCCGATCCGGTCCCAATATTGCGCCAAAAGCACCCGTGCCTCTCGGCGCAAGTATATTTGATTTGCGCCCGCCTGCCGGGCCCGCCATGCTCATCCTTTCACCCACACCCATGCACAAAGGAGCCTCGGGACGTGAGCAATCTGAAAAACGAAATCATCGCCGCCAACCAGGCTTTTGCCTCGGACTTCGGCGACCAGAGCCGACTGGCCATGCCGCCGGCCCGTGGCTTGGCCATCCTGACCTGCATGGATGCCCGCCTCGACCCGGTCAAGTACGCCGGACTGGCCGAAGGCGACGCCCACGTCATCCGCAACGCCGGCGGCCGGGCCAGCGACGACGCCATCCGCTCGCTGGTCATCTCCCATAAGCTGCTCGGCACCAAGGAATGGTTCGTCATCCATCACACCGATTGCGGCATGGAGACCTTTACCAACCAGATCATGGGCGATCTGCTGGCCAGCAGCTTGGAGACCGCCAGGGTCGACGAGAGCGGCTGGCATGATCATGGCCAGGGGCCGGGCTCGCCCGCCGGGCGGGACATCGACTGGCTGACCATCTCGGACCGGGCGGAAAGCGTGACCGAGGACGTGGCCCGCATCCGGGCCCATCCGCTGGTGCCTGGCAACCTGCCGATTTACGGCTTCATCTATGAGGTCGAAAGCGGCCGGCTGGTCGAGGTTCCGGCCGCCACCGAGGCCGGAAGGCCCCTCTAAGCGCTGCCACCAGCGGGGCCCCCGAGCGGCCGGGATATCAGCGGATACTTTTGGTTCTGCCGTGTGCGGACCAAAAACAGTCCGCTCTTAGCCATAAGCGGACATTAGCTTTATTCTTGACTATCAGTCGGTCCGCACTGCGTTCGGACTGTTCCCTGCGATAGAGCCTTCCACCGCGTGGGGATTTTTTACTGATATTGCTTGTGCTTTTATGTCCACACGAAATTTCCCCCCTCAAGTGTCTTGAGAAGGTCCCGTACCGGCTTTTGAGAAATCAAAATGTATGTATTGTCAGAATATTCTTTTGCCCGGTTGGATGTCATAATAATGCTCTGCGCCAATCGCATCGTCACAAGGTCAGACAACACTTCAAGTTCGCCAGCCTCAAGCAAAAATTCCCGCCCGTACCCCCGAATAACATTACGCGCAGCCATCTCAATATCGTTTTCCCCCAGCAGTGCATATGCAAGTGTGATGGCAAGTTCATTTATAAGGGTTCCAAACACCATATCCCCAAAATCAATCAGCCCCGTTATTTTCGCAGCCCCATCACTGGCGACCAGCAGGTTTTGTTCATTAACGTCACTGTGTATGACAGATTTCCGCAAATATCGGAGTTTGGGCCGTGTATTCTTTTCGTAAATCTTATAAAATCGTTCAACCCGCGCACGAACATCTTCATCGGCAACATCCGGCAGATAGGCTTTGCATGCGATTACGTTGTCAAGGTTCCATAAATCGACTGGTCTATGGGCTGCGGGGTGATCATATCCCTTCATGGCCCTTGTGAAGCGCCCCAAGAAACGTCCCAGGTCGAGGTAGAGCTCTGGGCTCCTGTGAGCGTCACTAAAAGGATTGCCCTCTAGAAAAGTGAGCAATCTGACGGCAAAGCCGTCGACGACTTTAAGGGTCTCACCACTTTTGGTCGGCACGACACGGGGCAAGCCAAGCTCAGGTGCTGCCGTTCTTAAATGCTCAAGGACCTCTGTCTGCATATGCAGACCCTCAATAGCCCACTTTTTGTTGGCAATCTTAAGCACATAGTTTCCGCCTGACGTCTTGATGCAAGCATTTTGGTCTTCATAAGAAACAAGGGACGATACCGCCCCGTCAATGCCGTACAGATCCACAGCAAGATTAGCGATGGCTTCATTATCAAAATGGGGTACCTCGTCCGGCATGGTGCCTATCCCGTCAAGAATTTCACCCCTTTTAGAGCGGTAGGATCTATTCTTTTCAATATCTTTTCTGGGGCGCGGTTTTGCACAGAGTATTCAACAACTGATAATGCTGTTTCAGATTTTATGTCTGATTTCAAAAACAGTCCGCTAATAGCCAAAAGCGGACTCTCGTAGAGGCCTGAAAAGAGGCTCGTATTACCCTCCGGACTTGACAGGCTGTCGGGAATTGATACCGGACCGATTGCCGCGGCTGCCGGCGATCGGTTAGTTGGCTTAATCACAAATGGAAGAGGTCAAACCGCTAAACTTGAACAGCTATGCTGACTGCTGTAGGGAACAACTGGAGCAATCGAAAGGGATTTGCGGAAGTTGGGAATGTCAGAGCACCCTGAACTCCGAGTTTCAATAAACCCGACTTTGGATCTGGCCTCCTTGCGGGCTGATTTCACCGCCAAGGGACGGTTGCACGTTCCTGAATTTCTAACCAAGGATTCGATCAAAGCACTGCTCGAGGCGCTGGAGGAAGATATCCCTTGGAATATGGTCTTTAATCAGGGCAAAAAACATTTCGACTTGCACCCACCGCAACTGGAAGCCATGACCAAGAAGCAAACCGATCAGTTGCAGCAGACTATCTATGCTCAAGCGCAAAAAGGCTTTCAGTACTGGTACAACAATTATCCGGTTCATGACGCTGTCAAAAGCGGCAATCATCCGGAACTGCGAATTCACGCAATCGATGACTTCTTGAATTCGGACATGTTTCTGCAGTTCGTCAGAGATGTATCCGGGGTCGAGGATGTCGATTATGCGGACTGTCAGGCAACCGCCTACGGCCCCTGCCATTTTCTGACCTCTCACGACGATGGCATCGTGGAGAAAAAACGCCAGCTGGCCTACGTGATCAATCTGACCCCCTTTTGGAAACCAGACTGGGGCGGTGCTCTGGTTTTTTACGATGAAAACGGCAATATTTCGGAAGGATTCCTACCTCATTGCAACTGCATAAATTTATTTCGCGTGCCGACCCCGCACGCGGTGCAGATCGTGGCACCGTTTGCCGGCGCCCGCAGGCTTTCTGTTACTGGTTGGGTCCGCTCCCATTAGGCGATTGCTGCGAAATGCGGCTAAATCCTCGGATTGCTTCTGATCAAAAGAGTCCGCTATTAGCCAAAAGCGGACCTTTTACGATAAGCGCCACATGGCCGGAAACTCGATTCAACGTGGCCCGAGGCGCCATCTCCGGCTATCATCGGGCCCAGTCCAAGGAGGCCCTTGGTGAATGCCGGTTCGTATCGTTTTTAGCAAGAGGGGGGAGAATCATGGAAAAGCTGAAACGATGGGCTCTCCGGGGCCTTGCTGGTTTGGTGTTGCTTGTTGTTGGACTCGCGGTCGCGGTGTTCATGCTTAGTGAAGGTGTTTTAAATCAGCGATTTGAGCCGCTTGAACGGGCCTTCACGGTGCCCGACGACGCAAAAAGCATAGCCGCTGGCGGCCGCCTAGCACTAGTAGTCGGTTGTTATAATGGCTGTCACGGGAAGGGGGCAGGCGGGTCCGATTTCTTTGGCCTGGCGGCGCCGAACCTGACCAAGCTGGTGTACGAATATTCGGAGCGTGAACTGGAAGCGGCGATCCGCCAGGGAATCCGGCCCGACGGCGCCGGCCTTATCGCCATGCCATCAGATTCCTTTTCGCATATGTCCGATGAGGATCTAGGCAGGATTATAGCGTTCCTCAGGTCACTGCCGCGCTCGGAGAACGACCCCGGCCGGCGCCGCTTTTCTGCAATGAACCGGCTTTTCCTTATCTACCTGAAGTACTGGCAGGGGGTGGAGGTTCTTCAGCCAACGCTGACAAGCAAGGCGTCACCACCGGCCAGCGCGCCCAGTGAGCAGCAAGCCTTCGGCCGCTATCTGGCCTCGTTTGTCTGCTCAGAATGTCACGGCGGTGATCTCTTTGGTTCATCCGATTTTCCCGACCTGATCGTGGCCAGTGCCTATACGCTTGATGAATTCCGGCATCTGATGGCCACGGGCGAGACCTTCGATGACCGCGAACTCACACTTATGGCCCTCGTATCCGAGAAGCGATTTTCCCACTTCAACGAGGCCGAGGTCGAGGCCCTCTACGCCTTCCTTACGTCCGAGGAATTTACCGGGGCGGTAAGGCAGTGAGGGTTTAAAGGATCAACTTCAGCAAAGTTTCAACTTTAAACGATGGTCATTGTCCGCTTTGGGTCAAAAGCGGACATTAGCGGTTCCTGGCTTTCAAAATGTCATTTCATTGGCTACGGCGCTCTTTTCTGTGCGGCGAGCCGGTGATCGTCTCATTTGAAGCGCTGCTCACGAAAGGTATCAAAGGCATCCCTGAAGCCGCTTGCTGGCGTGTGGTTGTCAAGCGAAATGACTGCTTATATTCGATTGAACAATACTGGCGGTTGAGGTTAAGCTCTGCACTTCACAATCCCAAAACAGAGGGGGCCATAATGGTCAATAAACTGATCGCAGCGGTAATTCTGGCCGTTGCTATTGCTTTATATGTCGTGGTTGTTAACCAGGACGTATATCCGCTTCATGAGGCCGCCGGCCGGTTTTATGCCGTTCTGACGGTCGCTTTCTTCGCGCTGCGGGCGCGAGCTTAGGGGGGTACGAACATGTTTGATGATATTATTGAATACGTTAAAGCGTTCGTTTCCGAGGCTCTGCTCGCTTTTGTCGTGGCCGCCTTTCTCGGAAACATTCTGATCCGGCTTGCCAACGGCGACCCGTTTGACCTCATGGCCGCAGTCCAGCTCGCCGTGACCGCGGCGGTCGTCGGTATTTTTATATCGGTCGTGATCGGCGCTTTGCGCGCCGCAACGAAGTAGCCAAATAACCGGCCTTGGCCCGGTAAAGCAAGAGAGCGCGGCCTCTTGGCAACGCCAGCCGGTGGCAACGCTAGCCGGTTTTTGACACCCATATGGACGCCCTGACATTGGGGTTGCCTTGGGTCAAAGCTGGATCTTTGTTAATTGGTCAGATGCAGGGCATTGGATCGTCATGAAAAGAGACCGCTTTTAGCCAAAAGCGGACATCAGGGACCCACGGGCGGTGCGATGCCTGCCATAACAATTCTGATACGCGGCGAAGTTTGCTCTGCCTTAATCGTCGGTCATTGCCACAAATATGGCAATTAGCGCAATCATGCCCGCATATCGAAAAGCAACGGGCAGCACCGTGCCTAAGGTTTCCGAGCGCCAAAGTTCGAACCAACTCTCCGCGATAACGATGAAACCGCCGAACAGCATGATCACGGCAACTGCACAGCCGGCCAGGGCTAATGTTTTGGCGGCCGCGAACTCAGCTGCGCTAGCGCTCCGCGAGCGCCACATGCGCGCGGCACCAACCGCGCACATGATGCCCGTGGCCAGTTTTGACAGCATGATGATCAGCGCCCCCAGCCACATGATCACCGGGCTCGACGTTGCCTGCCAGCTTTCCGCGCCACCTTCGAATGTGGTCATTGATGTGACGGCAACAACGCTATCCAGCGTTTCGCCCCAGTTCAAAATGTTGCCGAGCGCCCCCACCAGCCCCCACAGCATGACGGTCACTATGAATCCTGTTTTCGCAGTACGAATCATTATGAATCCCCCGGTGTGCGCGACCAGACATCATAAGGCGAATGTCCGCTTTGGGTCAAAGCGGACCTTTCTTAATTGGTCAAATGCGGCTTTTTAGATCGTCATGAAAAGAGTCCGCTTTTAGCCAAAAGCGGACTCTTTGGCCTCAGCCCTCCACATAGTCCTCGCAGGTCCCGGGCATCGGCGTCCAGGCTTCGGGGGCGGGGTTGCCATCGTTGCAGACCGCCTTCAGAAATTTGTCACGCTCGGCAGCCGAGCGGGCTTCATATTGGGCCCGGATCGGTGCAAAGCCCGGGTCGGTGTACAAGGGCTCCAGATGCACCGAAAAAAACGCCAAAAGCCCGCCGTTTTGGACCCCGCGGGCGATCAGCGCCAGTCCGGCTTCGGTCTGACCCATCAGATAAAGGGCGGCGCCCCGGTCCAGATCCAGATCGGGGTTGTCGATACCCGCATCGCGCTCTTTCGTGGTCCCATCCAGGCTGCGCTCTAAAAGTTGCATGGCGCCTGCCTCATCGCCGGCCCGCCGCCGGGCCACCGCGAAGGTCTGCAAATCCCAATGTCCATAAAAGCCCCGACCTCCGGTCCCTTGCATAAATTCGGCAAAGTCAACCTCGTACATGGCCAAGGATTCGTCGTCGCGTCCTGCCTCCTGCAGCGCCCAGGCATAAGCAGCGCCAACGAAGGGATTGATGTTCTTGTATATATGTTCCAGGCGATCGACGGCCTCATTGCGGCGATCCAGCATGATCAACGGAACGGCCATCCGCTCACCGAACTTCAGGGCCTCTTCCGGTAGACCGAGGCCAAGCGCAAGCACTAGGGATAATGGTGCCTTACTGTTCGTGTTTTCCGGGTCGACGGCCAGGGCTTCCAATAGGGCCAAGGCCTGATCGGCCCAGCGGCCCTCGGCGGCGGATATGTCTGCCCGGGCGGAGTGATAATGCCATGGGCTCAGGCCCTTTAGCCGCTCGGTCAGCGCCCGGGCTTCCGTCAAGCGCCCGTGCGAGGCATAAACCTCAACCATATTTCCCAGGCTTAGAACCGATAGCGGATCGCTGCGCACGGCCCTTTCATAATTCTTTAATTGCTCGGCGGGCCGCCCCAACCCCTTCTGGAGCTGCGCCAGCCAATTATAAACGGTGGCGTAACTGGGATTAATGGCGATAGCGCGCTTTAGCTCCCCTTCGGCTGCGGTCCAGTTGTTTTGATTCCAGTGAAATATCGCTGTCGCCGCATGAACCTCGGCCAAGCCCGGGGCCAGTTCCATGGCCCTTTCCACCAGCGGTCCGGCTTTGGCCAGGGCCTCAGACAAAATATAATCGCTGCTGTATGTGGTGATCAGCATATAAGACATGGCCAGCCGGGCCATGGCCGGGGCGTAGTCGGGATCGAGCGTCAGCGACTTTTCGAAATGCTCGATCGAGGCCGCCAGCGGCCCGACGCCGCGCCGCTCCATTTGATGAATGCCCAGCAGATATTCGTCATAAGATTCTGTATTGGCCGCCGTCTGTACCTTGGGGACCGTAGCGACGGTCAGCCCCAGCCGCTCGACCAGCGCCTCGACGATGGCCGCCGCAATCTCGTCCTGGATGGCGAATATGTCATCGAGCTCGCGGTCGTAAGTCTCGGACCAGATATGGAAACCCTCCTCGGCATCGATCAGCTGGGCGGTAATGCGCAGCCGCGTGCCGGACTTGCGGACGCTGCCTTCAATGACATGGGCCACCCGAAGCTGGCGGGCGATCTCGACCACGTCGCGGTTCTCGCCCTTGAACTGGAAGCTCGAAGTGCGGGCCGCTACCCGCAAGCCGGGGACCTTGGCCAGGACGTTTAAAAGCTCTTCGGAGATGCCGTCGGAGAAATATTCCTGGTCCGGATCGGCCGACATATTGACGAAGGGCAGCACGGCGATGGAGATTGGAGCGTTGCTTTCCGCGTCCGCCGTGACTTCGCCGGCTTCGGCGGCGGGCTCCTTCGGCACCTGCGGCCCGGAGACCCGGTCGTAGATCAGAAAAGCCACCGCTACGACCAGCGCCCCGATGATCATGCGATCGAGCTTGCGGCCGGTGGAGTGGGTGATCGAGGCGTCGGCATCGACCTCGTGCGTTTTTTTAACCCCCTCCGGCGTCAGCTCGTAGGCCCAGGAAAAGAACAAAGCGACGGGGAAGCCGATGATCAGCACATAGAGCACCAGACTTGGGGCCCATTCGGGCAGCGTCATCATCGGCGCGATGGTGTCGGAAACCTCAATCAGGACCCAGCTAAAGATCAGATAAGCGATGCCGACCCGGACCACATTGCGCCTTTTTAATTCTTCGAACAACTGCCCCATAGGTGCAAAACCCTCCCTCTCGCGCAGCGGACGATAGCATTATCGCCCACAAGAGGGGAATACACGAGCGCAGGAAGCATCAAAGAGTCCGCTTTGGGTCAAAAGCGGACCCTTTTCTGTGCCGGCTCGTGGGTGTCAAAAGAGTCCGCTATTAGCCAATAGCGGACTCTTTTGCTTCCACATGGATGGGCTGAGCGGGGTGGGTTCGGAAAGGGTCCACTTTTGACCCAAAGCGGACATTAACGAGTTTGAGGTTTGGCTTCGCGGCAGCCCGAGAAGTCCGCCTTAAAACATGAAGAGCATTCCAATATCCGTTCCATATTCGGAGCCGTGGGCCGCATTAACAGGTACCGCCTTGCTGCCGTGGCCCCCTTGTTATTCCGCTGACTGCGCTTATGGATCGATCCACTCAAGTACAGGCAGCGCGAGGTAGGCGGCTGCGAAGCCGAGGACCCAGATCGAGGCGGAGCCCGAGACAATTCGCTTATTCCACCTGTCTGCGGCTGCACATTTCTGAGCCAGCACCGGATCGGTTGGGCACCTGCGACCGGGCCGGTAGAGCGCCCAGGCAGCGAGGGCCAAGAGCATGAAACTACCGGAGAAGAACCAAATCTTTTGTCTGGCCAGATCCGCCAGGAAGGGAAAGTTCGAGAAGAGTGCAGCCGATACGGCGCCCAGTCCCACCGTCACCAGAATGATCGGCAGAGCGCAGCACACAAGGGTAGTTGTCGAGGCGAAGAGGACCACCCAGCCCCACTTATGCGTTTCGATTTCCGGCGACATAATTTTTCCTTACTTCCAATATCCGATTTTGACAGCGCCCGACGGCAGAGGAGAAATCAGGGCCGGGCAATTCCCCCACCCCTAAACCAGAACCAACAGGAACGACACCCGGTCGGATCAATTGACGCTCTAGCCTTCATCCTCGACTTCAGAACCGTGATCAGGCACCCCGTCGCCATTGTGATCGTGCGGCACATGGTCTTCGGGCTTGTGATCCGGCTTGCCGTCGCCATCGTGATCGTGGATACCAAGAAAATCCAAATCCTCGTAGCCATGGCCCAATGTAGCATGCTTGGCGGCGCGCTTTTCCAACTCCGCCTCGGTCAGGGCCGTCGTATTCTCGAAACTGTCGCAGTTCGGGTGAATCACCATGCCCTTGTAGGTAAAACCCTTCTTGAGGAAAATCTTGGCGAGTTGCTTGTCGGTGAATATGACACGGTCTTCGGCGCAGACGCGGATGATCCCGGTCTCCAGATCGCCCGATACCTTTTTCACCCCGTCGATCTTGCGCAGCGCCCGCTCGCTGGTCGCTACGCAGAACGGACAGGTTATGCCTTCCAACTTCAAATCATATTGAATGTCCGCCGCGGCAGCGCTCCCCGCCAGAAAGAGCGTTGCAGCGGCACCGATAATAAGTTTTCTCATAAAGTTCTCCTATCCTTAGAAATTGACTCTGAGGCCGGCCATAAAAGTGAAGTCCCTTTCGAGGGCCGATCCGTTCAGGTCTTGTATGGTCGGAAACTGTACCGCCACCTCGGCGATCCAGCGTCGTGTCGCATATTGCAGGCCCGGCACTAGATAGAGCGTCGTGCCGCCGCTGTTCGGGTCTTGAATTCCGTTTATCCGCGTCCTTTTCGAGTGCACAAGATTGGCTTCGAGGACACCATAGAGGAAGCCGCGTGTGGCACCGGTAACCTGACCCGGCAACAGCCGATATTGTAGAGACGCATCGCCGCGGAAGACATCGCCCACCTCGAGACCGTCAGCGGCAGTGTTTGCGCGGTAGCTTGCTTGCATATCAAGGTTCCAGTCGACGCTGGCATAGGTCACAACAAGGCCCCCGAACACGTCCCACGAACCGGTCCCGGCCTGCAGCGGCGCTGGCAGACGTCCGGAGGCATCGGACTTCGAATTCTCGCCCGTCGGTAGCTTCAATCCGACGAAGGGCGCAACCCGGAAGGTTCGGCCCACACCGTCCTTACGATACACGGTGTAGCGCGCGAAAAGCCTGGCATCGCCAATCCCGCCTGTGTCGCGCCTATCCGCGGGCGTCTCAAGTTCACGGTAGGTCAGCGGCAGAACCCCAAACACAGCGAGGTCCGGGGTGACGCCATAGACCAAGACCGAATTTGCCGTTACCACCGTCATTTTCCTTCCCAAATCGCTCGGATCGTCGCTTGCCTTCCCGACTATTAACAGTTCGCGAAAAAT
>JADFIA010000070.1 GCA_022566895.1 Pseudomonadota bacterium | reverse complement strand
AGGCATGGCAATATCGGATTCGAATGGCAGAAGCCGTTTATTTATGTGGGCGGCCAATTGTTGAGCGCCTCGCCCGTATTTTTTTCTACAATTCTTGTCGCGGGGGGATTATTTGTCGGTTCGGGCCTGACCTGTAAAGTCGCATTGAACCGAGGCGGATCGTCCCGTGACGGAGTGATATTTTACTCGTGGCTGGTTATGGTGCCCATTGTGTTCTTTTTACTCCAGTCGTTCGTCGTAAGGATTGGTGCCCATTGGCCAGGCGCAATATATTCTGTCGCAGCAGTTGTTTTGGGTGCGTGGCTATATCAATGTGGCGAAATGACTATTCATGCAACTATTCGGAAGGTGCGACTGTATTGGATCGGGATTGGCGGTACGTTATTGGTGTCGATACCTTTGGTCGCAGTTGCTATCCAGCCGAAGTTATTGCCGGATCGATACATATATACGAGTCCGATTGATAGGAAACAACCGATTGGCGCACAGTATTTTGGCTGGGTAGAGGTGGGACAGCATATAGACGAATTACGGCGTAAGTGGGACTCGCGCCCCGAGGGATTTTTCCTGTCGACCAACAACTACGCCCTCGCATCGTTGCTGGATTTCTACACCCCGGGCTTCGCCGATTTTGTATTCGTCGGCCACACCCTGGAAAAATTGCACGGCAAGGAATTTTTGATGTGGGAGGAGGGCAGAAAGCAGCTCGGCGCGAACACAATCTATGTGGTGGATAGCCGACTGAAGGGGAGGACAAGGCGGATGCTATCGCGGTATTTCGAGGATGTGCGGCGGCTGTTGGAGGTCTTATCGGCCCTGGTCGATCAGGGCAATTCGGTGGTCGTCATCGAGCATAATCTCGAGGTCATAAAATGCGCCGACTGGATCATCGATCTCGGTCCCGAAGGCGGCGACGCCGGCGGCGAGATCGTCGCCCAGGGCCCCCCGGAGCTGGTCGCCAAATCCAAAAAAAGCTATACCGGCCAGTACCTTAAAGCCCTCTTTGAACGTCGGCCTCAAAGCGCGGTGGCGGCTGCCTCCGACGCTGCGGAGTAGATGATTCGCTGCGTGCACTTGTGCATTAGCCTTGAATCTCTGATTGTATGTCCGAAGGCTAGCCCAACCAATACAGATAAATCCGAGAGCCACGTGTGTGGCCTAGGCTGTTGGGGGCTATGTATTTCTTGAAGGAGGACAAAGTATGTCTGAAATAAGGGCCTTTGTAGGTCATAGCTTTGACGACAATGATATCCGAAGCGAAGGCGGAGTGTGAAAACGCATTGGAAATTGAAGATCGTCATCCAAACGTTGGTAAGGCGTTGGCTGAGCTAGACGAAAAGCTAAAGGACGAGGACAAGAGGGAAGGTGAGGTGCTAGAAAGGGCGCGGCCCAAGAGTGAGTTTTACAGAGAGCTTGGAAAAGCATTTACTGCGGCCGGCCCTGGTGACCTAAAAGAGGGCTGGGACGGTCCGAGCTGCACGCTGGCTTCGACAATTATTGGCGACAAGTTCCATGCGTCGGGGAGTTTTGAGAGGCCACCGAACTTGCTCTTTAACCTGAGCTATCCAGGTGCAAAAAAGGTAGAACAGGTTAAGGTGGAGTATAGCGGCACCGTAGTTGGTAATGCCATTACAGGACATATAGAACGAACTTACCCAGAATCACCTTCGGCGGCTAGCACAGTTCTTGGCGGATCTGAGGACAAGAAAAGGGTTTTGATGATTTTGTCGGAGGACAGTCGCGAATTCAGGGTAATGGAAGATCCGTCAGGGAATTTTCCAAGCTTCTACACTTTAAAACGACCGGACGATCAGCCCGTCAATGTCGAGTCCTAACCCCCCTACCAGCCCTTTATGGGCGCACGGGGGTCGAGGGGATTGGCGTCTCTCGGGGGAAAATATGTAACGGGGCTTTGACATCGCCCTCGGGGCTTCCCATGTCCAGGCTTGGTTCAGGTTTCCTGGAAAAACCTTTGCCGTGGAGATTTGCATGAACAAGAAAAAAGTGGCCCTCGTGGTGACCTCGGCGGTATGCCTGGTCTCGTGGCTGGCCGTGGGTGTCGGTCTGGCGATCGGGGTCTCGAAGACCGCGGCGATTGTTCTCATCGTCCTCGCCCTGGTGATATCCGAGGTGCTGTTCTGGGTCGTCGCCGTGGTATTGGGGGTCAGCATGCTCGAAAGCCGCAAACAAATCTTCGCCTGGCTGCGCCTCAAGCTCGGCCTCAAGGCCTGAGCGCCCCGAGCGCCGGGCCGCGGCCCAAAAAGCAGTCCCGGGATTCCCTAGCCTACCCCCCTACCAGCCCATGATCGGGGCGCGGGCATCGAGGTGTTTGGCGTCGTCGGGCAGGGCGCTGGCGATATCGAACACGCCCTCGTTGATGGCCACGATAATCCCGTAGCACTTGTCCTCGCGCTCGCCCACGGGGTTCTGATCGAGCACGGCCCGCATGCCGGCCTGTGCCAGCTCGTCCTTGGCTTCCATCGAGGCGACGAAATCCGCCGCCGCGTCTTGGCCGTTGGCCCGGATGACCGACTTGATCATCTCCAGGCGGATCTTAAGGGTGATGGCGAGATATCTCCGGTTCACATTGGTCCAGTTCTCGAGAACCACGGCCAGCTGCTCCTTGACCACCGGGGCGACATAGGCTTGGCAATAAGCAATCGACTCGGTGACCGAGAGCTTCTGGGCCCAGACGGCGCCGGCCGCCACCGCATCCGCCCGCACCATCTGCTGGGCCGAGGCGGGGCCGGAGAAGGCAAACAAGCTTACGGCAATAGCGAGCGGTTTGATTTTCCAAGCGGCCATGGTTTTTCTCCTAAGGCGAAAGGGGTTCGATGCGAACTCGGAACTGCAGCTCCGGATGGCCATTGCGGGGCAGCGCTGGGCGGCCATGCAAGCTCTTTATGGGCTTGATCTCTTTATAGACATCGGGGCGGCGGCGGGACAAGCGCTTTCCGGGCCACCGGCGGCCCGAGGCCTGGCTTTTCGCTTGCTTTCCCGGCCCCGGAGGTGTATCAGGAAAATTGTATCAAAACGATATAAAAGAGGCACCGCAAAGGGCCCGCGACCAAGCGGCTGAGCCCACAAAGCATCGGCCACAGCGAGGAAAACCACATGAGATCTGCATTCTTGGGCGCCCGGGGGCGCCACCCGGGCCACCGCCTGAGCGTCCGCACGGGCCTTGCGGCCGGTCTTTTGGCGGTCCTCGGGGCCACCAGCGCCTGCACCGGCTTTCGGGCCGAAGTGCCCGACAGCGAGAAAGAGTTTGCCCGGCTCGAGACCCGGAGCTTCGATCTGGCGCCGTTCGAGCGCATTCGCCTCCTCGGCGACGCCCAGCTGCGGGTGCGGGCCGGCCAGGACCAGGCGGTGCGCCTGTCCACCGAGCCCGACCATTTCGACAATCTGCGGCTCGAAGTGTTCGACGGCGAGCTGCTGATCAAACACCGGGGCCACCACGCCGGGCGGCGCTTCGTGGCCCTCGAGGTGAGCGTCGCGACCCTGAGTGCCCTCAGCATCGACGGCGCGGTCGAGGCCGAGATCACGGGGATCGACGCCGAGAGGTTTGAATTGGAAATCGATGGGGTGGGTTCGGTGGTCATCTCCGGGCGCTGCGAGCGTGGCGATTTCACTTTCGACGGCAAAGGCAGCCTCGAGGCCTTCGGGTTTTTGTGCCACCGGGTGCGGCTTCGGGCCTCCGGTTTCGGCTCGGTCGAAGTTTATGCCGACCAGGCGATCGACCTTGAGGTCTCGGGCATCGGCAGCGTCGATGTCAGGGGCCACCCCAAGGAGGTGCGGCGCAAGACTTCGGGTATCGGTAGCGTCGATATCGACTGAGCCCTCAAAAATCCGGCACGCCCTTGAGATATAAAAGCGTCAGCCCCAGGGAATCCCAGGCCCCGTGCAGGAAGATCAGGGGCCACAGGTTGCGCCCGGCCACGAGATAGTAGACCCCGCTGAGGACCGCCGAGAGGCCGATGGTGATCACCCCGCCGAAGCCCGCATAGGCATGGCCGAGGCCGAACAGGGCCCCTTGGGCCAGCACCGCCACGGTCCAGCCCAATCGCTGGCCGCCCAACAGCGCCGCCACCCGGTTGAGCAGATAGCCGCGAAAGAATATCTCCTCGGCAAAGCCGCCGGCCGCCCAGGCCAGCGTCAGCCACATCAGATAGAGCGGCAGATTGCCGTAGAGCGGATCGAAAAACGACTGGTCCGAGGGCGCCACGCCGAGCGCGTCGCGCAATTCGGCGAACAGGGGTCCGAAAATCAAGAGATTGGCGAACAAAAAGGCAAAGCCGAGCACCCCGGCCAGCCACAGCTTGTTGGGCCTGCGCAGTCCCAGATCGCGGAAGCTTTCGCCGCGCTGGCGCATCAGCCACCAGATCAGCCCGACAATGACCATCGTCCGGGCCGGCACCGGGGCCAGCTTCGGCCAGCCGATCGCCGGGTGGATGAGAAATGCGAAGAGGAGCCATACGGCCCCGCCGACCAGCAGGATCAGCCCCATTTCGCGCCCGAAGCCGGACCAGGTGATGGCCCGCGGTCCGGGTCCCGGCATGGCCGCGCTCGGCCCCTCGGGTCCGGTCGCGCCTTCGCTAGTCTGGCCCATATTTGCCCCCTGCGTTATTTCCGCCCTGCCCTGTCGCCACAAAAAGGTACCGGGCCGCTTGACGGCTGTCCAGCCGTCTTCCGCTTGACGCCCCGGCCTGCTATGACGGCCGCATGATGGAGCAGGATAAAAAGGCGGTGGTCCTGTTATCGGGCGGCATCGATTCGACGACGGCGCTGGCCATGGCCCAGGCCGATGGGTATCAGGTGCATGGCCTGACCTTCCTCTA
>JADFIA010000069.1 GCA_022566895.1 Pseudomonadota bacterium | reverse complement strand
GTGCGCCGCCGTAATCTCGAGGCTGTGGCCGAGGACAGCGATGAGTAATTTTTACGAGGAACTGAAGCGCCGCCATGTGGTCCGGGTCGGCATCGCCTATGTTATCGGCGGCGGGCTGATGATCGAGTTGATCGATACCATCGCCCCAAGGCTCGGGATGCCGGACTGGGTGCCGACCTTCATCATCATTGTGATACTCATTGGTCTGCCCATCGCGCTCCTTTTCTCTTGGTCCTACGAGATGACCCCCCAGGGTCTTAAAAAGACCCATGAGGTGGATGCGGATGACTCGCTCACTCCTTCGACCGGCCGCAAGCTCGATTTCGTCATTATCGGCGCCCTGGTGCTGGCGCTTGGTTATTTCGTCTGGGAGCGGCAACAGATACTGGTCGCGCCTCAACCGGAAACGGCAGAAGGGACACCAGCGTTCAAAGCGATCGCCGTGCTGCCGTTCGTGAACCTGTCGAATGACCCGGAGCAGGAATATTTCTCGGACGGCATATCGGAAGAACTGCTGAATGTCCTGGCCAAGGTAAAGGGGCTCCGGGTCACCAGCCGCACCTCCGCCTTTGCCTTCAAGGGCAAGGATACCCCGATCCCGGACATAGCCGCCGCACTGGGTGTGCAGTATGTGCTCGAGGGTTCGGTCAGGCGCGATGCCGGGCAGGTGCGGATCACCGCCCAGCTCATCGATGTTGAAACCGACAGCCATCTGTGGTCCGAGACCTACGACCGGGAGTTCTCGAACATTTTCGTTGTTCAGGACGAAATCGCCGCCAAGGTGGTCGAACAACTGAAGGTCACCCTGCTGGGCGCTGCTCCCACGGTCCAAACAGCCGACCCTGAGGCTTATGCACTGGTCCTGCAGGCTCGCTATCTGGGCCGGCAGCGCACGCCCGACGCCCTGGAGAAATCCATCGCGCTGTTGGAACAGGCGCTGGCGATCGATCCCGACTACGCCGCGGCTTGGGCTGGCCTGGCCGATGGGTATATAAACCAGGCGTATCGGGGTCTGCGGCCCTACGACGAAGGCTTCAGGCTGGCCCGCGAAGCGGCCAACCAGGCCTTGGCCCTCGACCCGGCATATGCGCCAGCTTATGACAGCCTCGCCAATATCGCGATGCTTTACGATCACAACATGGTGAGCGCGGCACGGCATTATGAACGGGCGCTCGCTATCGAACCAGCCAACGCCGACATCGTCTCGGGCGCCGCCAGATTGGCCGCCTACATTGGCCGACTGGACCAGGCCGTCGCGCTGGCGGAATACGCGGCCGCCCGCGATCCGATGAATCCTCTCGCTAATGCGAGACTGGGGCTTATTTATATTTATGCCGGGCGCCTGGACGAGGCCATCGCTTCTTGGCGTACCACGCTGACCCTAAGCCCGGGCTTCAGCGGCGCGCAGTACGGGATCGGCACGGAGCTGTTGGAAAAGGGCGAGCCGCAGGCTGCGCTGGCGGCCATGCAGAAGGAAGCCATCGAGGCTTACCGCCTGCTCGGCCTGGTGACGGCCCACCACGCGCTGGGCCAAGCGGCCGCCTCCGAAGCGGCGCTTGCGGAGTTGATCGAGAAGTACGAAAAAGAATGGGCTTTCAACATCGCCTACGTGCTGGCCTTCCGGGGTGAGGCCGACCGGGCTTTCGAGTGGCTGAACAAGGCGGTAGCCTACAAAAACCCTGGCCTGGTTGCGAGTGCAATCTTTCCCCTGTTCGCCAACATTCACGCCGACCCGCGCTGGCTGCCGTTTCTGGAGAGCATCGGCAAGTCCCCCGAGCAGCTGGCGGCCATCGAGTTCAAGGTGACGCTGCCCGAATAGGGGCGGCTGGGCGAGACGGCAATCGGTCCTGGGCCAATGTCCGCTTATGGCTAAAAGCGGACTCTTTTGACATCGAGGGACCAGGACGGAAAAGAGTCCGCTTTTGACCCGAAGCGGACATTGCACCCTCCACGATCAACTGCCGTATTCCCTCAAGAGCTTGAATGATGTTAGTCTTCGCGCGGCAGGGAAGGTTTTACACGCATGGGGCATCTTTTCGAGGAACTGAAGCGCCGAAACGTGGTCCGAGTTGGCCTCGCCTATATGGTCATCGGCTGGGTCGTGCTACAGGTCATCGATACACTGGTGCCGCTTTTAGAGGTGCCGGAGTGGGTTGGCAAAGCGGTGCTCATATTCCTGATCGCCGGGCTTCCGCTGGCGCTGTTTTTCTCCTGGGCTTACGAGTTAACCCCGCAAGGGGTAAAAAAGACCGCCGAGGTGGACGCCGACGCCTCGATCACCCATTCCACAGGGCACAAGCTCGATCGCATGATTATCGCCGCTCTTGTTGTCGCCCTCGGCTATTTCATCTGGGAACGGCAAGCCGTCGAGCCGGCGGCGCAGGCGCTGCCCTCACTCGCCGAGAGCGAACGGGCCACCATCGCCGTGCTGCCGTTTGTGAATATGTCGAATGATCCGGAGCAGGAGTTTTTCTCCGACGGCATATCCGAGGAAATTCTCAACGTCCTCGTGCGTGAGCGCTCGCTAAAGGTGGTCTCGCGCACCTCCGCCTTCAGTTTCAAGGGCCAGAATCTGGACATCCCGACCATCGCCAAGCGCCTGGGGGCGGCCTATGTGGTTGAGGGTTCGGTGCGGCGGGCCGGCGATACGCTCAGGATCACCGCCCAGCTTATCGAGGCGGCTTCTGACACCCACCTCTGGTCGGCGACCTACGACCGGCCTTACCGGGATGTTTTTGCGGTGCAGGAGGAGATCGGCAACGCCATTTCGGCGGCCCTGGGCCAGAGCCTGGGCTTTACAGCCAGCGCCAAGGCTGATGCGGGCCGCATGGAGGATCTGGCGGCTTACGAGGATTTCCTGCGGGCCCGAACCCACCTGAGGGCCCGCGAAGTCGACGAGGCCGTGCGGCTTTTTGAGAGCGTCGTGGAGCGCGAGCCCGGATTCGCCCCGGCCTGGGCTTTTTATTCGATCAGCCTGGATTATCTGAGGACCGTGGGTTTTGCGGAAAGCTCCGAAATGACCAGCGGCGGAGCGGTTCTTTTCATGGCCCGCGGCGCCGCACGGCGTGCTTTCGGGCTGGCACCAGACGATGCCACCACGCAGTACGCACTGGGCCTGGTGGCGCGAGCCGAAGGCCGCTATCTGGAAGAGTTGGCACATTATGAAAAAGCGCTTGAGGCTGATCCGGATAATGCCCTCGTTCTCGAGGATTTCGTCCAAACCCTGAACAGTCTCAAGGTTGGCGAAGATATGGCGCCCTATGTTGAACGGTTGGTAGGTGCCGACCCTCTATGGATGGTGGTGCGGATCGTGGCGCGCATCTACGACGCCCGTATAAACGGTGACCTGGAAAGCTCGGTCGCTCTCTACGACGAACTGGTAGTGACCATCCCCGGGGCCTTTTTTGTCCATGGCTTGAGGATAAGAACATTGTTGATAATGCGCCGCTGGGACGAGGCGATCGCCGCCCAGACTGAAGCCCGCCAGTCGCTCAGCGCTTTGTCCTCCCGGCCCGGTTTCCTGGATCTGGACATCGGTGCAATCAGAGACTGGGTGGAAGATCCGGGTCGCGGTTCATTTTTGCAAGGCCCCCTGGCGGTCACCTATAATAAATCCAACGACAGCTTTCTGGAGGGTATTTATGTGGCGTATCTGGATGATCCGGACGAGATTTTTGCCCTCGCCATGAACGCCAACCCGCGAACCGCGTTCAACACGCTTGGCGTGGCGCTCGAAATGGAAAGCCGTCACTTTCTTTTGGACGACCCCCGGATGAAGGAGTTTATCCTGCGCACGGAACGCCGCTGGGATATTCCCTGGACTGAGGTCTGGCGGAATTACGGCTGGCCGCACTTTTGCCGCCCGCTTGGCGACGACGATTTTGAGTGCGGGGTTTTCGATTGACAGACAAAGAGTCCGCTTTTGGCTAAAAGCGGACTCTTTGGCAACACGCAGGGAAAAGAGGCATTAGACTTCGCGAAGACGCAAAAAACAGATGGTCGAGCAGGGATGCGAAATTAAAAACGAGGGTGCTCAGGCCGCCCTCTCCAGCACTCTTTTGACCGTCATGCGGTGCCACTTCCTGCCCCTTGGGGTCAACACCTGTCGCTCATTCAGCTCCTTGGCGATTGCCCCAAGGCTGGTATGTCCCTCCGCCCTGATCTCTTCGATCACGGGTAGCACGTCCATCGCCCTTTCATCGGCCTTCGCTTTCACGGCCTCAACCGCTTCCCGGTTGCCTCGACCTCTCAGGTGGGCCGCGCCATGTGGATTGCCTAGCTTGGTGCCCCGCGCTTTGGCAACCGCTAGGGCTTCCTTGGTGCGCTTGCTGATCATCTCCCGCTCGTGCTGGGCCATAAGGGCCATGATCCCCACTGTCAGGTTGTTGGCGTCTGGCATATCGGCGGCCACGAAGTCCGCTCCCGAGTCCCTTAGGGTCAACAGGAAGGCCGCATTACGAGACAGTCGGTCCAGCTTGGCGATCACCAGCGTGGCCCCGGTGACCTTACAGCGGTGCAGTGCCTTCTCCAGTTCGGGCCGGTTGTTTCTCTGGCCGCTCTCCACCTCAGTGAACTCAGCGATAACCTTGGCCCCGTTGCCGTTAATAAAGCCCAGGACGGCTGCCCGCTGGGCCTCAAGCCCTAGACCGCTCCTGCCCTGCCGTGCTGTCGAGACCCTGTAATATGCCACATACTTCACGCCCATCTCCTGTGTGTAACGAACTACCAAACCCTCATTTGGGGTTTTGTTACGACTTGTCAAGAAGAGGCGAGTCAGGAGTGAGGGGCGGTTCGATGCTCGTTCTAGACCAACCCAGGAGTGACAAGACTAAGCTGAGGTTGTAGAATTGAAACACGCCTTTGAAGAAATATAGAGAAGATGCCGCGCAATCCGTCCATAAGTTACGCATACAAAACCGCC
>JADFIA010000006.1 GCA_022566895.1 Pseudomonadota bacterium | reverse complement strand
CTGTTTCCTCTGGCGCCGGTTCTCCTGTTCCTTGGGTCGCGCCCTGCTTCGGCATCGCCAGCGGGCCCAGACTATCCAGATAAGCAGTATCAAAATTGTCATCTTCATAGATCGGAAAATGGCACCGGTGGTCGCGGAAACTCTTCAGAGTCTGACCCAATCCGCGCAGGCCGACGGCGCGCTGCCGGCGCACCATGTCGAAATCCACTTCGATGGGAATGATTTCGGGATTCCCCGCAGCCTGATATAGGACGGTGCCCGACGGGTCCACGACACAGGAACGACCCGTACCGCCAGCGCTCAGGCCATTGATGTCGAATATATAAGTCTGAAACATCGCCGCCGTCGCCCGGGCGATGGAGAGTTCGATGTCGCGATCGATGGTGGCGGTCAACACCGGAAGCAGCAGGACTTCGGCTCCCATGGCGGTGAGTTGCCGGGTCGTTTCCGGGAACCAGATATCGTAACAGATTGAAAGCCCGAAGCGGCCAACACCGGGCACATCGAACACCAGGACCTCGGTTCCGCCGGTAACATCGCGTTCATAGGGCGCGAACGGGAACATTTTGCGGTAGCGGGCGACGATGTCGCCATCGGGGTTGATGACGATCGCCTCATTGTAGATCCGACCGACCTCCCGGACGAACATGGACCCCGGTATAAGCCAGACGCCGTGGCGCCGCGCCTGCTTCTGGAAGGTGCGTTCGGTCACGGCTAGGGATTTCGGACAATTCGACGGCACCGGCCCGTAGGGGGCCAATTCGCTGAACAGGATCATCTCGACCCAGGGGAACAGGGACATGACATGATCGATCTTTGACACCATGGCCGTAACATTCTCGCGCGTCGCCGAAACGGTCATCTGAACACCGGCGATCGAGAAGGGCGTCATCGGTAAATTTCCTTACTGGCGAATCGTTCGCTAACCATGGCAAGCGTTTCAAAAACCCCGTATCGGGTCAACCACTTCCTCGGCGCTCGATTCAAGCGCCGAGGAAGGGTTCACTATCGCCTATTGGGCGATGGATTGCACCGGCTCAGACTCCAGCTGCGGCGACTCGTCGATCATGCCGTCGATCACCTCGAGCGGCTCCAGGGCCTGGAAGGTGGCGGTGGCGCGCTCGGCGATTTCGCCGGGCGTCAGCATTTCCGTCCGCTTGGCAATGTTCCAGGCATGGCCGAACGGATCCACGAAGCGGCCGAAGCGTTCGCCCCAATAGGTGTCGGCCAGCGGCACCGCGACCTGGGCGCCGCTATCCACGACCCGCGTCCAAAATTCATCGACCTCGGAGAGGTAGAGCTGGATGATCACCGGAGATCCGCCGAGCGCGGCCGGGGACAGGATGCCGAATGCCGGCATTTCATCCGCGACGCGCAGGATCGTGTTGCCGATCTTCAATTCGGCCTGCAGAATGGTAATGCCGTCCTGGGCGTAATCGCGCGACACAACCTCGGCGCCAAAGACGGTTTCGTAATAGCTAAGAGCCGCGTCCGCGCCCCGAATGATCAGGACCGGGTTGGCCGTCCGGTAGCCCTTCGGGACCGGTGTAACTTTTCGTGCCATCGTATTTTCCTCCAGATGAACAGCGTCATTTAGTAATGGGTTTCACGGGGGCCACGGCATCGCGCCAAGGATTGAAGCGAACCGACAAGCCGGATGAAGATGTGGGAATTCTTGTTCAAAGCACCTACACCATGTAACATGATGTAATCAGATTCTTAGGAAAACGTCAACACCATGGATCAAGATGTAAGCCTCGGCGTCACCATGACCCTTACCCAGGCGGAATTGCCCAACTTTCGGGCCGCCGGACGCTTGGGGGACCATGCCATTGTCTACCGCTGCTACCGAAAGCAAGACGGGGGCGGATTCGGCAATCAGGCCGACCATCCGTTCGCCTGGGGGGTCCTGGTTTATGTCGATGGGCAGGTCGCGCGCATATACAGCGCCCGAGGCCTGCCTCGGGAGTGGACAGACCTCACTCGGTTGGAAATCTGGATACGCGGACAGGGTTTCTGGTACTGGTGGATGCGCAACGATCTCGAACCGCTGGGGCATAGTCCCTACCAAAATCTCCATCCGAACATAAACGTGGTGTAGTCCACCCAGCTTGGGGACAGCAATGATTTCGCCGTAGCGTTGAACCAGCCTTCCCAATGGCGTGTCCTTGGCCAAGCCGAGATGGGTTCGAAAACCGTTGTAATTAAGCCGCGTATCGACGTAGCAGCGGCCTCCAGCTAGTGGCCACGCGATTCACCGATGGTCACGGGACTGCGGTTCCCGGCGATCGCCACTGGATCGAAGGAGTCCGCCATGAACCTGGTTAGACAGATCCTGATCGTCGAGGACGATCCTAACCTGCGCGAGACCCTGGCCGAGCAGCTTCGCCTTCACGAGGAGTTCGCCATTGGCGAGGCGGGGAGCGGCGGCGAGGCAATTGAGCGGGTCAAGTCCTAGCGCTTCGATCTGGTGCTGCTCGATGTCGGCCTGCCCGACATGGACGCCGTCAACGTCTCTCCCGTACAGTTCAAAAGGGGGACAATTGTCGACACGGTCGTCAAGGTGTTCAGGCGTACAAGCATCGATCCCGCGGCGCTTGAGCTCGAGATCACCGAAAGCCTGATCATGGAAGATGTCGACGCCGCCATGGGGCTCTTGGACGAGCTCCACCGCCTGCGTGTCTCGCTCGCCATCGACGACTTCGGCACGGGCTATTCGTCGCTCGCCTTTCTCAAGCGGTTTCCCGTCAACAAGCTCAAAATCGATCGCTCGTTCATTCGCGACATTGCTCACGACCCCGACGACGCCGCGATTACGCGCGCCATAATCACCCTCGGCGAGAGCCTCAATCTCGACGTCATTGCCGAAGGCGTGGAGAGTGAGGAACAACTTGCCTTCCTGCGCAACCAGCGCTGCCGCGAAGTCCAGGGGTTTCTTATCAGCAAGCCATTGCCCGCCGATGCCTTCGTCGAATGGCATGCATCACACAACCGAAGAGCCTTCGCCAGCGCGTCCTGACGGGATAAGCGTGAGCGCGGACAAGGGTGTTGCCACCAAGGGCTCAGCCATGTCGGAATAACTATTCGTTGCCAATAATTTTCGAGCCGAAGTGTTGTATAGGCAACACCGTTTGCGCCACATTGCCGGCATCATAGCCCGCAAGCCAACCAAGTTCAACCACCGCGAACTCGACCATCTGAACGCCAGAATCCTTCACACGATGGATTTCGCAGCGGCTGCCGAGCGGATAGAGATCGCGGGGCTGGACGAAGCCTTCTGGAATGCTGTGCGGCCCAATCTGGCCCACTTTCACGAGCTTGAGGCCTGGTGGACAATCGTCCACGGCTCGGTCGAACCGCAGGTCGAGGACCAGGAGTTTCTTTCGAAGGCCCTGGAATTGCTGCCCGAGGGCGAGATCACCGAGGCGACTTGGGGCGACTGGACGTCGGCCATAAAAGAGGCAACCGGCCGGAAAGGGCGCGATCTCTTCATGCCTTTGAGGATGGCCCTGACCGGGCAGGCGCACGGGCCCGAAATGCAGAAGCTCTTGCCGCTGATCGGTGGCCAGCGGGTCAAGGCGCGACTCGCGGGGGAGGCCGCGTGAGCCTTCTAATCCACAATACATTGAGCCGTAAAAAGGAGCGCTTCGAACCCATTGACCCCCATAACGTGCGCCTCTATGTCTGCGGGCCGACGGTCTACGATTTCGCGCATATCGGCAACGCGCGGCCGGTGGTAGTGTTCGATCTTCTGTTCAGGCTGCTGCGGCGTATCTACGGGCCGGACCATGTGACCTACGCCCGGAACATTACCGATATCGACGACAAGATCATCCGCGCGGCCAAAAAGGAAGGCAAAGATATTAGTGTATTATCAAAGCGTTACACGGATATCTACAACCAAAATGTCAAAGACCTTGGCGCTCTTGAACCGACCATCGCGCCGCGCGCCACGGACCATCTTCCGGCCATGATCCGGATGATAGAGAAGTTGGTAAACAGCGGTCACGCCTACGCGGCCGAGGGCCATGTCCTGTTCGATATCGGGGCCATGGAATCTTACGGCAAGCTTTCGCGCCGCAACCGCGAGGAAATGATCGACGGGGCGCGGGTCGAGGTCGCACCGTATAAGAAGGATCCAGCTGATTTCGTCCTGTGGAAACCCTCAACCGACGATCAACCGAGCTGGGATAGTCCTTGGGGCCGGGGGCGGCCGGGCTGGCATCTCGAATGCTCGTGCATGATCGAGGAGCATCTGGGGACGACCATCGATATTCACGGCGGCGGCGTGGATCTTGTATTCCCGCACCATGAAAACGAGATCGCCCAAAGTGAGAGCGCCCACGGCGAGCCCTTCGTGCGCTACTGGATGCACAACGGCTATCTCAATATGGCCGGCCAGAAGATGTCCAAATCCCTCGGCAACATCGAGACTATCGATGGGCTGCTAAAAAAACATCGCGGCGAGGCGCTGCGCCTGACGCTCCTTTCGGCCCATTATCGCAAACCCCTGGACTTCAGCGACGAGTTGGTGCGCCAACAAAAGAAACGCCTCGATCGATGGTACCGGATTACCGACGGCGCCGAGGCCTGCGAGGTGCCGCAAGCGCTTATCGCCGCGCTCGAAGACGATCTCAATACACCCAGGGCCCTGGCGGTCCTCGAAGACCTGGCGACGCCAGAAGGGGCCGGCGAGCTCAAAGCCGGCGCGCAGTTCATGGGACTCCTAATGCAGACCAACGAAGATTGGTTTAAGGGGCGGCTGAAAGGTGGAGCTACGATCAAACTAGAGGTCACTGGCAAGCTCAGCGCTACCGACGAAAGCATAGATGCCCTCGTTGATGAGCGAATTGAAGCGCGTGCAGCCAAGGATTTCGAGCGGGCGGACGCGATTCGAAAGCAATTGGAAGGGGCCGGTATCGAGGTTGAAGACCACCCGGACGGCACCAGCAGCTGGCGCCGCCGTGATTGACCGGGGTGAGTGCATGACTGGCCCGAAAATCATACTCGTTGAACCCCAGCTAGGAGAGAACATCGGCCACACGGCCCGTGCGATGCTCAATTTCGGACTGCGCGATCTGCGCCTGGTGGCGCCCCGTGACGGCTGGCCCAATCCGACCGCTAGGTCGCTGGCTGCCGGCGCCGACGAGGTTCTTGAAAAAGCCCAGGTGTTCGAGAGTGTCGAGGCGGCGATTGCCGATTTGAGCCTGGTTTATGCGGCCACGGTGCGGACCCGGGAGTTGCCGAAACCGGTCCTCACTCCCGAAGCCGCGGCGCGGTTGCTGGTTCGGGCGGAAGCCTGCGGCGTCATGTTCGGGCCCGAGCGCTCGGGGCTGTCGAACCAAGATCTGGCGCTTGCGAACGCCGTCATTACGATTCCGGTGAATCCTGAATTTGGTTCGCTCAATCTCGCCCAGGCGGTGATCCTGGTGGCCTATGAATGGAGCAAAGCAGCGGGGCAGGGCGCCGCGCTCAAATCCGGCGAACAGCCGGCGGCGACCCGGGATGAGCTTTTGGGGCTGGTTGAACATTTCGAAGACGAGCTTGAGCGGCGCCAGTATTTTCACCCGGAGGGGCGCCGCCCAGCACTCAAGCTGGCGCTGCGCAATCTTTTAAGTGGGGCCGGCTTTAATTCGATGCAGGTCAGAACCCTGCGCGGTGTTATAGCGGCCTTGACCCGGCGGCCCGACGATCAGGACTAGGAAAACGCCGTCGGCCGTTCACCGGCGACGCCCAGTTCCTGCTCCAACAGCCGCCCGACCCGCAACACATCTCCTTCGCCGAAAAGCGGTCCGAAAACGCTGAAAGCCTGCGGCACCCGGTGGGTCACGCCCTCGGCCTGCTGGTGGCCGCCAAATCGCGGCCGGGTCGCAAGCTCGCGGAAGCCGCCACGCAGGGCCAGTTGCGGATGGCCGGTGAAATTGGTGATGGTCAGCATCGAGGCCGCAAAATTGGGACCGATGATCACCTCCACCTGGTCGAACACCTGGTCCATAATCCCCATGACCCGGCGGCGCAGGCGGTCGATGTTGATCAGATCCACCGCCGAGAGGAACCGCACGGTCCGCCAGCCATTGGGCCAGGAGCGGTTCTCCTGCCACACCAGTTCGTCGTCTTTTCCCGACAGCGTCAGTTCCTCAAAGGCTGCCGCCGCTTCGGCTATCAGATATTGAACCATAGCCTCGTAGGGCAGCTCCGGCAGCGCCAACTCGACCAGGTTCAACCCCGCTGACCTCGCCGCTTCCAGGCAGGCGTTGTCAACATCGGTCGCGTCGTCGGATTCGAAAGCAGCGGGCATATAGCCGATCCGCGTGCCTTCAAGCGATTTTCTTCCATCATAAGAAAAGCCCATTTCCAATGAGCCCGCGTCGCCACGATCAAAACCGTTGATGGCCGCCAGCACCAGGGCGGTGTCCTCGACCGAGCGGCAGATCGCCCCGACCTTGTCCAGCGACCAGCAAAGGGCCATGGCGCCGACCCGCGAAACGCGGCCGAAGGTCGGGCGCAGCCCCGTGGTGCCGCAGCGGTTCGAGGGGCTGACGATCGAGCCCAGGGTCTCGGTGCCGATCGCAAAGCCACAGAGGCCGGCCGCGGTCGCCGACGCGGAACCGGCGCTCGAACCGCTCGATCCCTCAAGCGGATTGAAGGGGTTGCGGGTCACGCCGCCGAACCAGATATCCCCGTAAGCAATGGCGCCGCAGGTCGTCTTGCCGAGGAGCACGGCGCCCGCTTCGCGCAGCTTGTCGTAGACCGCGGCGTTCCCTTTGGCGACGCGATCCTTATACGGCGTGGCGCCCCAGGTCGTCGGCGTGCCGTCGACGTCCATCAGGTCCTTCAAGCCAAAAGGAATTCCGTGCAGGGGGCCGCGGTTTTTGCCGGCCGCCAGTTCAATATCCGCCTGGATCGCCTGGCGGCGCGCCATATCGGCGGTCACTGTGACGAAACATTCCAAGGCCGGGGCGTGGGTCTCGATCCTTTTGAGATATATCTCGGTCAGATCGAGGCTTGAAATCCGGCCGCCTTGGATCCAGTGGCTGAGCGCCGTGAGCGGTGCAAAAGCGATATTCACTTCGTCGCCCGGCAGGTTTGAGGCCGGAGTTGCGGCCAAGTTCACGAAATTCTCCTGGGGTCCGTAGTCCTTCTCGGGCAACCGCGGATCGAAGGTCTGGGCCGGGGCCAGGTGGTTGGGAGGAGAGAGCGCGCGGACCCGATGCATGGCGGTGATTTGATCCTCGATCTCGGCCAGGATTTGCTGACGTTCGGCCGCGGTATATTCAAGCCCCATGATCCGCTCGGCCCGGGCCAGATCGCCAGCCGCCAAAGCCTCATCCGCTTCGTCGCGCTGGCTGCAGGCCGTGGCAAAGCCGGCCCCCAGCACCGCCGATCCAGCCGCCGCCGTTTTCAAAAAAGTCCGTCTCGATGTGGTCGTATTCACGTCCGCCCCCCTATGGCTGATTGCTGAAGACAGGGCGATTGTGAAGGAAGCGCTGCGAGGCGGCAAGGGGCGCGCGAGCGGCTCTGGCCTATTCGCCTCGTTGCTTTTTTTGCTGCTTCTTGAGGCGGCGTTTGGCGGCTGCCAAATTGAGGCTCTCGACAAGGATCGAAAAGGCGACCGCGAAATAGAGGTAACCACGCGGAATATGGAAATGAAGGCCGTCCGCAATCAGGGCCACGCCGATCAGCAGGAGGAAGGAGAAGGCCAGCATTTTGACCGTCGGGTGCCGGTCGATAAAAGCCGAGAGAGGCTTCGAGGCCCACAGCATGAAGCCGATAGCGATGACCACCGCCGCGATCATGATCGCCAGCTCATCGACCATTCCAACCGCGGTAATCACCGAATCGAGCGAAAAGACAATATCGAGCACCATGATCTGCGCCACCGCGGCGGCGAGCCCCGAAAGCCGGCTGTCCTTGGAATGTTCGGCCGCACCCTCGACGGTCTTGTGAATCTCTTGGGTCCCCTTGATCAGAAGAAACAGGCCGCCGGCAAACAGAATGATATCGCGCAACGAGACTTCCAACCCCATGATCGTGGCCACCGGCGCGGTCAGGCCGACGATCCAGACGATCCCGACCAAAAGAAGAATGCGCATCACCAGGGCGCCCAGCAGACCGATCTTGCGGGCCCTCTCGCGCTGGTCTTCCGGCAGCCGGCCGGCCACGATCGAGATGAAGATGACGTTGTCGATCCCCAGCACGATCTCGAGCGTCGTCAAGGTAAACAGCGCCAGAAACATTTCAGGAGTGAACAGATCGGTCAACATTCCTAGTCGTCCCCAATCCCTCTCAGGCGCCGGGCGGCGGCGGGTGCGAAATAGGTCAGGATGCCGTTGGCCCCGGCCCGCTTGAAGGCCACAAGGCTCTCCATCATCGCCGCCTCGATATCGAGCCAGCCGTTCTTGGCGGCCGCCTGCAGCATCGAATATTCGCCCGAGACCTGATAGACGAAGGTCGGCACGCCGAAGGTGTCCTTGACCCGCCGCACAATATCCAGATAAGGCAGGCCCGGCTTGACCATCACGCTGTCGGCCCCCTCGGCGATATCCATCGCCACCTCCCTGAGCGCCTCGTCGGCGTTCGCCGGATCCATCTGATAGGTCTTTTTGTCGCCCTTGAGCGCCCCCTTCGAGCCCACGGCGTCGCGGAAGGGTCCGTAAAAGGCCGAAGCGTATTTGGCGGCATAGGACATGATCTGAACGCCCTCGAACCCGGCCTGGTCCAGCCCGGCGCGGATAGCGCCGATGCGACCATCCATCATATCGGACGGGGCGATGATATCGGCTCCGGCCTCGGCCTGAACCTTGGCCTGCTTGACCAGAGCTGCGACCGACTCGTCGTTTAAAATCTCATCGCCCTTCATCAGGCCGTCGTGGCCGTGGCTGGTGTAGGGATCGAGCGCCACATCGACGATCACCCCGAGGTTGGGAACCGCTGATTTGATGGCCCGGCAAGCCCGGTTGACCAGATTATCGGGGTTAAAGGCCTCGCTCGCCTTTTCGTTCTTGAGGCTGCTCGGGGTGTTCGCAAACAGGGCGATCGCCGGAATGCCCAACTCGGCTGCCTCGGCGGCGGCCAAGACCGCCTGATCGACGCTGTAGCGCTCGACGCCCGGCATGGACGGCACGGCTTCGGTAAGTTTTTCGCCCTGGCGGATAAAAATCGGCCAGATCAGATCATCGACCGACAACGCGTTTTCGCGCACCAGCCGCCGCGACCAGTCGCTGGCCCGTGGCCGTCTGAGGCGCGTCGCCGGGTACTTTCCCGTCACTTGAGGACCGTCCGTCAATGCTGTCTCCATCCTTTTTTGAAGCGACTAAACTTTAGCAGAGCCCGACCAGCGCCGCAAACGCCACTGTCATTCAAGGACAAAAGTTCTTTTCCCACCCCGGCTCAGGCTTTATATAATCCCGTTCACCAAGAGCCAGCCCCGACCAAGGAAAAAGAGCGATGACCGAGTTCAGGCATTTTATCAATGGAGAGACCGTCGAGGGCCGTAGTGGCCGCTACGGCGATGTGTTCAATCCGTCGACCGGCGAGGTGGCCGGCCAGGTGCCGTTGGCCTCGAAGTCGGAGGTTGAAGGGGCGATTGCTGCCGCCGAATCCGCTTTCGCGGATTGGTCCCGCACTTCGGTCGTCAAGCGCAGCCGCGTCATGTTCAAGTTTCTTGAACTGGCGACCAACGAACGCCAGGTGCTGGGCGAGATGCTGGCCGTCGAGCATGGCAAGATTCTCTCGGACGCGATCGGTGACGTGCAGCGGGGGCTCGATGTGGTCGAGTTCGCCTGCGGCATTCCTCATTTCATGAAGGGCGAGTTTTCGGACAATGTTTCGACCAATATCGATATGTATTCGATGCGCAAGCCGCTTGGTGTTTGCGCCGGGATCACGCCGTTCAATTTCCCGGCCATGGTCCCCATGTGGATGTACGCAGTGGCCATCGCCTGCGGCAATACTTTCGTATTGAAGCCGTCCGAGAAGGATCCTTCGGTGTCCTTGCGGCTGGCTCAGCTCCTGCATCAAGCGGGGGCGCCGGCCGGTGTCCTGAATGTCGTCAATGGCGATAAGGAAGCGGTCGATGTGCTGTTGACCGACCGGCGGGTCAAAGCAGTCAGCTTCGTCGGCTCGACGGCGATCGCGCAATATATCTATTCGACGGCGACCGCGCACGGAAAGCGCTGTCAGGCTATGGGGGGGGCTAAAAACCATATGATTATCATGCCCGATGCAGACCTCGATCAGGTCACCGATGCCCTCATTGGCTCGGCCTACGGCTCGGCCGGCGAGCGGTGCATGGCCATCTCGGCCGCGGTCGGGGTCGGCGGGGTCGGCGAAGAGGTGGTGCGGATGCTCAAACCCCGCGTCGAGGCGCTCAAGATCGGCCCGTCGCTGGATGCGGAATCGGAAATGGGCCCCTTGGTTACCGCCGCGCACCGCGACAAGGTCAAAGGATATATCGATCTCGGGGTCGAGGAAGGGGCCGAGCTGGTGGTCGATGGCCGCGATTTCAAGTGCAACAAGCAAGGCTATGAGAACGGTTACTATTTTGGCGGTTGCCTGTTCGACAAGGTCAGGCCGGAAATGAAATCCTATCAGGACGAGATCTTCGGACCGGTACTGCAGGTCCTGCACGCCGAGGATTTCGACCAGGCGATCGCAATTCCCAACCAGCATCGCTACGGCAACGGCACCGCGATCTTCACCCGCGACGGCGATGCCGCAAGGACCTTTGCGGACAAGGTCGAGGTGGGCATGGTCGGGATCAACGTGCCGATCCCGGTGCCGCTGGCCTTCCATACTTTCGGCGGCTGGAAGGACAGCGCTTTTGGGGATATGAACCAGCACGGCGAGGCCGGGGTGCGCTTTTATACCAAGGTCAAGACGATCACTTCGCGCTGGCCCAAGGGCATCCGCGAGGGCGCCCAGTTCGTCATTCCGACCCTGAATGACTAGGCTGGCGGGGAACAGGGACCGCAATGGATTTTGAGCTGAGCGAGGACCAGCGCGCTTTTCGCGATCTGGCCGAGAGCTTCACCAAGGAGCATATCCTGCCCAATGCGGCGCGCTGGGACGAGGAAAAGATATTCCCCAAGGAGACGCTCAAAAAGGCCGCCGAGCTCGGCTTTGCGGCCATATATATCGACGAAAAATATGGCGGCTGCGGCCTCGGCCGGGTCGACGCGCTGTTGATTTTCGAGGAGCTGGCCAAGGGCTGTCCGTCGACCGCCGCCTTTCTCTCGATCCACAACATGGTCGGCTGGATGATCGACCATTTCGGCGACGACGAACAGCGGGCGCGCTGGGTGCCGGGTCTGGCGGCGATGGATCTTTTTGGCAGCTATTGTCTGACCGAGCCCGGCTCCGGCTCGGACGCCGCCTCCCTGCGCACCAAAGCCACCCGCGAGGGTGACGAATATGTGATCAATGGAACCAAGGCTTTTGTTTCGGGGGCCGGCGAAGATGGCTCGGACATCTTTGTGGTCATGGTGCGGACCGGCGACGACGGCCCCAAGGGCATCTCGGCGATTATCGTCGAGAAGGGCACGCCGGGCATGTCCTTCGGCGCCCAGGAGAAAAAGCTCGGCTGGCACTCGCAACCGACCGCCATGATCAACTTCGACAACTGCCGGGTGCCGGCCGCCAACCTTGTTGGTGGCCAAGGCGAGGGCTTCAAGATCGCCATGCAGGGGCTCGACGGCGGGCGGCTCAATATCGGCGCCTGCTCGGTCGGCGGCGCGCAATTCGCGCTTGAGACAGCGATCGACTACGTCAAGGAACGCAAACAGTTTGGCCGCCGGATCGCCGATTTTCAGGCCACCCAGTTCAAACTGGCGGATATGGAGACCGAGCTGCTGGCGGCGCGGCTGATGCTTTATAACGCCGCCCAGAAGCTGACCGACAAGGCGCCCGATGCGACCAAACTGGCGGCTATGGCCAAGCGCTTTTCAACCGATGTCGGCTTCCGGGTGGTCAACGAGGCGCTGCAATTGCACGGCGGCTACGGGTATCTGATGGACTATCCTATCGAGCGCATCCTGCGCGACCTGCGGGTTCACCAGATCTTGGAGGGCACCAACGAGATCATGCGCGTCATAGCGGCCCGCGAAATTTTGCGCGACGACTAGGACTTTGGGGGACGGACAGGAATGGCCGAAGAGCCGGATATTCTATTCGAGGTCAGGGGCCGGATCGGGCTGGCCACCCTCAATCGCCCCAAGGCCCTGAACGCGCTGACCCAGACCATGTGTCTGGCCCACCACCGGCAACTGGATGCCTGGCGCCAGGATCCCGGGATAGACGCCGTAATCGTCCAAGGCGCCGGAGAAAAGGCGTTTTGCGCCGGCGGCGATGTGGTGGCGCTCTATAAATCGGGCCAGGCGTTTAAGGGGGGCGATCCCAAGGCGCTCGACTGGCGGCACTTTTTTCACGACGAATACCGCATGAATTCGGCCATCCACCATTTCCCGAAGCCCTATATCTCGATTCTCGACGGCATCACCATGGGCGGCGGCGTCGGCATCTCGGTCCACGGCTCGCACCGGATCGCCACCGAAGCGACGATGATGGCGATGCCCGAGACCGGCCTGGGGCTGATTCCTGAAGTCGGCGGTGGCCATTTCATGCCCAGACTGCCCGGTGCGGCCGGTATGTTTTTGGCCCTGACCGGTCAGCGGATCAGGGCGGCGGATTGTTGTTATCTGGGCATCACCCAGGCCTACGTAAGCGGTGAGCGAACAGATGATCTGGTGGATCAGCTGGTAAACTCGCCGCGCCTCGACCACCAGCGGATCACCGAGATCGTGGGGCAGCACTCAGGCGATCCCGGAGTCGGCAAGATCGAACCCCTGCGGGCTGAGATCGACCGCCTGTTTGCGGCCGATACGCTGGATCAACTGTTCGAGGGACTGGTAGCCGACGGTAGTGAATGGGCGCAGGGACTCGTGGCCTCGCTGAGCACCAAGTCGCCCCTGAGCATGCGCTTGACCTTTCGCCAAATGAAGGAAGGCGCGGGCCTGGCCTTCGATGATAATATGGCCATGGAATTCCGCATCGTGAACCGCATCCTCGAAGGACACGATTTCTATGAGGGTGTGCGGGCGATCCTTCTCGATAAGGACAATGCGCCCGATTGGCAGCCCCACAGGCTCAAGGATGTTAGCGATGAAATGGTGGCGGCGCATTTCGCGTCCTTGGCAGAGAACGAACTTACATTCGGCCCGGCTTTGGAGGTATCCTGAGAGCGGACAGCGCCCCTTGGGCAAGTGGGAGAGGGATTGAAATGGCGAAAATCGGATTTATCGGACTTGGCAAAATGGGCCTGCCAATGGTCGAAAACCTATTGGCGGCCGGGCACGAGGTCAAGGCCTTCGATTTATTTCCGCAAAATGTCGCGGCAGCCGAAGAGGCCGGGGCGGCGGCGGCCGACAGCATCGCCGACGCGGCAAAGGGTGTTGATGCGGTCATTTCCATGGTCCCGGAGGGCAAGCACGTCCGAGCCGTTTATGAGGGGGACGAGGGTGTTTTCGCGAATGCCGATCCGGAGACGCTTTTGATTGATTCCTCAACCATTGACGTTGCCACCTCCCGCGTCGTCTCAAGACAGGCGGTCGAGGCCGGCTTCGACATGGTCGATGCGCCGGTTTCCGGCGGAGTTGGCGGCGCCGTAGCGGCAACCTTGACCTTTATGGTCGGCGGCAGTGAAAAGGCTTTTGAAAGGGCGAGCCCTTTCCTCGAGATCATGGGCGGCAAGATCATCCATACCGGCGGGCCGGGCAACGGCCAAGCGGCCAAGATCTGCAACAATATGCTCTTGGCGATTTCGATGATCGGCACGTCGGAAGCCTTCGCGCTGGGCCGGCGCTTGGGGCTCGACGACCAAACGCTGTTCGATGTGTCATCTGTCTCATCCGGAGCGAACTGGTCTTTGACCACCTATTGTCCGGTGCCCGGCCCAGTGCCCACGTCGCCAGCCAACAACGATTATAAGGCTGGCTTCGCGGCCGACATGATGTTGAAGGATTTGCGGCTGGCCCAGGCTGCGGCGGCCGATAGCGATATCGAGACACCGCTTGGCGAATTGTCAGAGGCCTTGTACAGCAGGCTGGCGGAGAAAGGTGGGGGCGGACTTGATTTTTCGGCCGTTTTCAAGATGCTTGATGGCTCTCTTTAGCCATTTTCGATCCAATTCATTGCGCTGGCCGGCCGTAAGAGGAAGATTTTGGGTCATTCTGCGTGCACCTAATGTATAATAAGGAATGCTCGTTGAGGGGTAAAAGAGAAACCGAGGCTGGGAAACATGGAAGATGAAACCGGTGCCGATCTGATCGGCTACGAATCCCCCGACACCCAGGCAAAAGAACTGTTTCTGGAAAGCATGCGACTTGTCGAACGGTTGCACCGGCGCATGCTGGACGTCGTACGAAGCCGGCTCGAATCAGAAGGACGGTCCGAGATCAACGCGGTACAGGCGCTGCTGCTCTTTAATATCGGCGAAAATGAAACGACGGCCGGCGAATTGAGAAGTCGCGGTTATTATCTTGGTTCCAACGTATCCTACAATTTGAAGAAACTGGTGGAGATGGGTTTTCTGTCCCATCAGCCTTCAGAACATGACCGCCGGGCGGTCCGAATTGCTCTTACAGAAGCCGGCAGGACGATCAGGGACATTGTCGACGCGCTGTTCGAGGAGCATCTGAATGCGCTGTTTGACGACGAAGTGTTCGATAGACGGTTATTGGGCTCGCTAAAGCGGAATTTGCAAAACCTTGAGAAGTTTTGGAGCGAGCAGCTTAGATATCTTTAGATTTCCGGATGCCGGGTCGTCCAATTTGTACTGGACATGAAGCGCTCGAAGTCGCACATGACAGGGGGAAACACGATGTTTCAAAAGCGGCAAGGAAAAAGATAGCGGGAGACCCAAATGGATTACGAAAGTTTCTTTGCCGACGCCATCGCCCGCGTAAAAGCCGAAGGGCGATACCGCGTCTTCACGGAAATCGCGCGCCATAAGGGCAACTTCCCGAGCGCCACGCTTTATACCGACGACGGCCAGCAAAAAGACATCCGGGTCTGGTGCAGCAACGACTATCTGGGTATGGGCCAGAACCCGAAGGTGATAGCGGCCATGCACAAGGCCCTGGATGAGTGCGGCGCCGGATCCGGCGGCACGCGGAATATTTCGGGCACCAACCATTACCATGTGCTTTTGGAGCGGGAGCTGGCCGATTTGCATGGCAAGGAGGCGGCCCTCCTGTTCACTTCGGGTTATGTATCTAACTCAACCACCCTTTCGACCCTGGCCAGGCTATTGCCCGACAGCATCATCTATTCGGACGAACTGAATCACGCCTCGATGATCCAGGGCATGCGGCAGGGCCGGGGCGCCAAGAAAATCTTCCGACACAATGACGTGGCCCATTTGCGCGAGCTTTTGGAGACTTCCGATCCGGCCAAGCCCAAGATCGTCGCCTTCGAATCGGTCTATTCGATGGATGGTGATATTGCGCCGATCGCTGATTTCTGCGACGTCGCCGAAGAGTTCGAGGCCATGACCTATCTCGACGAAGTCCACGCGGTCGGCCTCTATGGCCGGCATGGCGGCGGCATAGCGGAACGGGAAGGCCTGATGGATCGGCTGACGGTCATCGAAGGGACCCTTGGCAAGGCGTATGGCGTTATGGGCGGATACATTGCCGCCTCGAAAAATCTTATCGATGCCATTCGCAGCTACGCGCCGGGCTTTATTTTTACGACCTCTTCCTGCCCCATCCTGGCGGCCGGGGCACTTGAAAGCGTGCGCCATCTTAAGAACAGCAATGTCGAGCGTGAATGCCATCAGCGACAGGCCGCCAAGCTGAAGAAAATTCTGGCCGACAAAGGCCTGCCGGTGATGCCTTCCGAAAGCCACATCGTACCGGTTCTGGTCGGCGATCCCGTGCTCTGCAAACAGGTCACCGATACCTTGCTGAATGAATACGGGATTTACGTCCAACCGATTAACTATCCGACGGTTCCGAAAGGAACCGAAAGGTTGCGTCTGACCCCTTCGCCCCTGCATACGGATGAGATGATGGTCGAGCTTACGGAGGCACTGGTCGAGGTCTTCAAACGCTTGAAGATCAAGCGTGCGGCCTAATTTTTCGGCGGCCCTCAGTCGAGAGGGATGTTATGAAGACAGATGGATATTTGCTCGAATTTCGGCCGATGGGACCGGTGACCAAAATCATCGCAACCGACGTCAAATCGGGTGTGGAAGTCGCATTCCTCGGCTCGGCGAAAGCAAGCCGATCGGAACTAACAAATCTGGCGCTGCAGAAACTTAAAGATTCCGTCGAACGGGGCCGCGCGGCTGTCGAGGCTGAAGATTAGACCTGCCAAGCGAACCCGCTGCAAAACTTGAAATCTATGATTTGGACCCACTGCGGTTCTTGCCAAGACCTATTTCTCTGGCCAGAGCCGAGCGTTTGGCGGAGTAGTTTGGGGCGACCATTGGATAGTCCGCCGGCAGTTCCCATTTGGCGCGATAAGCTTCGGGGGTCAGCCCGTAATGGGTTCTAAGATAACGCTTGAGCATGGTCAGTCTTTTACCGTCCTCGAGGCAGACGATATAATCGCCAGTCACCGAATCCTCAATCGCTACCGCGGGAGCTCTCTCTTCCCGCGCCGGGGTTCCTGAATCGGGCAGGGATAAGAGCGTCGCGTGGACCGATTCGATAAGCCGCGGCAATTCGGCGGCAGGTATTCTGTTGCCCTTGACGTAGGCCGAAACGATGTCGGTCAGCAACTCGAGCAAATGATCATGGCGATCCTGGTCTGCGGTGCGGTTATTCACTGAATTTGTTTCCACTCTGGCAAAATAAAGAGCCTGCTTTTCCTGGACGTCTCAAATCGAGTTAACACGCTCGTTCCGTAAGCTTCAATAATTAATCCCAATTTCCTTGTTTGGTCTCTTTAATTATGGACTTCGTAATTCGCCTCCTAACTATGCGCCCCATCTCCTCAAATCGTTCGGAATGCTCCGGCCATCTACAATGTGTGGTGGGCGCTTGGATTCCGCGCCCGACATATGGTAAGACTTCGCTGAGGGCCGGATCGGAGAGCGGGCGTGCATAGCGGTGCCTTGGATTCCCTAGGGGCAATTTTTGATGGCCAAGAAATTGATAGCATTGGCAGCCGATCATGCGGGCTTCCTCATGAAGGAAATGGTCAAGGACTACCTTGTCGGCAAGGGCTATGACATCCTTGATCTGGGAACCGATAGCGCCGCTTCGGTCGACTATCCGGATTACGGCCATGCGATGGGTGAGGTTATGGATTCCGGGCGGGCCGAACGCGGAATTGTAATTTGCGGCTCGGGCATTGGCATCAGCATGGCCGCCAACCGGCATGCTTCAGTGCGCGCTGCTTTGTGCACTAATGGTCTGATGGCCCGCTTGGCTCGCCAGCATAACGACGCCAATGTGCTGGCGCTCGGGGCCCGGATCGTCGGCGAGGAAGTGGCCAAGAATTGTGTCGACGAGTTTCTATCGACCGAATTTGAAGGGGGCCGTCACCAGCGCCGAGTTGAAAAACTCTAGGCAATTATGCGCCGTAAAGAGAAGGGTTTGATTGAATGAATAAGACCGGGAGCGCTAGGCACCGAGCTCTCGAGAGTGGTTTTTTTGAAAAATCGCTCGAGCAGACGGATCCCGATATTTTTGCCGCGGTGCAGAGCGAGATAGCGCGTCAACAAACCCAGATCGAGCTGATTGCGTCAGAAAATATCGTCTCGAAAGCGGTGCTCGAAGCCATGGGCACTCCGCTGACGAACAAATACGCCGAGGGGTACCCGGGCCGTCGATATTATCAGGGCTGCGCAAGCGTCGATGCGGCGGAATCTCTGGCCATTGCGCGGGCCAAGGAACTCTTTTCTTGCAATTTTGTGAATGTGCAGCCGCATTCCGGGGCCCAGGCCAACGGGGCGGTGATGATGGCGCTGCTGCAGCCGGGCGATACCATATTGGGCATGTCGCTTGCCGCCGGCGGTCATTTGACCCATGGGGCGCCGCCTGCCCAATCGGGAAAATGGTTCAATGCTGTGCAATATGGCGTCCGCCGCGAGGATGCGCTTATCGATTTCGACGAGGTCCGTGGCTTGGCTCGCGAGCACCGGCCGAAGCTGATCATTGCCGGCGGCTCAGCCTATCCGCGGATAATCGATTTCAAGAGTTTTAGAGAGATTGCCGATGAAGTCGGGGCCTATCTGATGGTCGATATGGCGCATTTTGCCGGACTGGTGGCCGGTGGCGTTCATCCCTCGCCGATGGAAGATGCTCATGTGGTTACTACAACCACTCACAAGACCCTGCGCGGCCCCAGGGGCGGCATGATCCTTTCCAACGATGAGGATTTGGGCAAGAAGATTAACTCGGCTGTTTTCCCGGGTCTGCAAGGCGGTCCGCTGATGCACATTATCGCGGCCAAGGCGGTGTCCTTCAAGGAAGCCATGAGCGACGAGTTCAAGGCCTACTCGGCTTCGGTGGTCGAAAATTCAAAGATCATGGCCTCCCGGATGAAGGAAAACGGTTTCGATGTTGTCTCCGGCGGCACCGATACGCATCTCTCGCTGATCGATTTGCGGCCCAAGGGCCTGACCGGCAAGGCGGCCGACGAAACTCTCGAGCGGGCGCATATCACCTGCAACAGGAACGGGGTGCCATTTGATCCTGAAAAGCCTTTCATCGCTTCAGGTATTCGGCTCGGCTCGCCGGCTGGTACGACTCGCGGATTCGGTCTTGACGAGTTTCAAAAGATTGCCGATTGGATGACCGAGGTTTTGGATGGTTTGGCCGCCAACCCGGAAGATAACAGGGCGGCGGAATCGGTGGTCCGGGAAAGGGTTCTGGCCCTGTGCGAACGGTTTCCGATTTACGAGGATTTGGTCTGAGGCCAGCCGGGACCCGAATAATTAAATAAGAGGAAAGGGGACGCCATGCGTTGTCCATTTTGCGGAAACGAAGATACCCAGGTAAAGGATTCGCGGCCAACCGAGGACAATTCCGCGATTCGTCGGCGCCGACTCTGTGTTGGTTGCGCGGCTCGATTTACAACATTCGAGCGGGTTCAACTGCGCGAGCTGATGGTGCTCAAGAAGACTGGCCGCCGGGTGCCCTTCGACCGCGACAAACTCGAGCGCTCGATCGATATAGCGTTGCGCAAGCGACCCGTGGAGCCAGAGCGGGTTGAGCGAATGATAAATGGCATGGTGCGTCAGCTCGAAAGCTCCGGCGAGAGCGAGATTCCAGCCGAAACCATCGGCAAGCTGGTGATGGAAGGCCTGGCCAATTTGGATCAGGTGGCCTACGTGCGTTTTGCCTCGGTCTACAAGAATTTCCGCGAGGCCTCGGACTTCGGCGTATTCGTGGACAAGATAAGTGGCCCAGGCACCGTCGAATCCTGAACCTCCGGTTGGTGAGCAAACCTTCGAAAAACCGGATATTGAGTATATGCGGCGAGCCCTCGCACTTGCCGAGGACTCGCTAGGACGCTGCTGGCCCAATCCGGCCGTTGGATGCCTTCTGGTTAAAGACAGCGAAATTGTTGGCCAGGGCGCCACCCAGCCCGGTGGTCGCCCACACGCTGAAATCGTGGCGCTTGCGGAGGCCGGCGCCGGGGCCAAAGGTGCGACCGCCTATATAAGCTTGGAGCCTTGCTCGCACGAAGGCAAGAGCGGCCCATGCGCCAAGGCGATGATTGAGGCCGGGCTGGCGAAGGTCATCTATTCGCTGGACGACCCGAACCCGGAAGTGAAGGGCCAGGGGGCAGCGATGCTGCGTCAGGCAGGGCTTGAAGTGGCCAGCGGCTTGCTGGCGCAGGAGGCGCGGCAGCTCAATGAGGGTTTCTTTCTGACCGTCACCGAAGGGCGCCCGCGTGTTCTATTGAAAATGGCCACTAGTCTTGATGGCCGAATCGCTACGGCGGGCGGCATCAGCAAATGGCTTACCGGGGACGAGGCCCGCCAGGCGGCGCATCGCCTGCGGGCGGCATCGGACGCTATTTTGGTTGGCGTCGGGACGGTTCTTGCCGACGATCCGTCTTTAACCTGCCGCCTGCCGGGCCTCGAGGACCGCTCGCCGGTTCGTGTGGTCCTCGACAGTGGCCTGCGTACACCGAGCGGATCGAAACTGATGACCGCAACCGAAGTCCCAACCTGGATTGTCACCGAGGCAACCGGGGCCAGCCGGCCCTTGCCGGACGGTGTCGAGCTTTTGTCCGTCCCGGATTGCCGCGACCTTGGGAACGTGCTCGGGCTTCTGGCGGAGCGCGGGATTACCCGCCTGATGGTCGAAGGCGGGCATGAAATTCATACCTCTTTTCTGGCCAGCGGCTTGGTCGACGAGATCGCCTGGTTCCGCTCGGCCACCGCGATCGGCGGTGACGGGCTACCGGTTTTCGGGCCCTTGGGAGTCGAATCACCCGGCCAGGCGCCGCGCTTCCGGCGCATTGCATTCGAGGAGTTCGGCGACGACACACTGGAATTGTTCCGACCGGCGGTTTAAAGAGAAGCCATGTTTACCGGCCTGACAACCGATCTGGGAAGGGTGCGCTCTGTCGCCAAGACCGAGGGCGGCCTGCGTCTCGAGATCGAAACCTCGTACGATATTGAGGCCATCGACCGGGGTGCCTCGATTGGCTGTTCGGGCGCCTGCCTGACGGTGGCCGATAAGGGCGATGACTGGCTGGCTTTCGACGTCTCGGCCGAAACCCTCAAAAAAACGAACATTTCGGATTGGCAATCCGGCGATGGATTGAATCTCGAAAAGCCACTGAAGGTGGGCGACGAACTGGGAGGGCATATTGTGGCCGGCCATGTGGATGACACGGGAAAGATCATGGCGCTCGATGATCTTGGCGATTCGAAGAAATTAAGGATTCAGTTGCCGAAGGCACTCATGCCATTCATATCTGTCAAAGGCAGTGTCACGGTCGATGGCGTGTCCCTGACCGTCAATGAGGTCGGGGCCGACGAGTTTTCGGTTAACCTTGTGCCGCATACGATTGCCGTGACCACTTTTCGGGACGCCAAGCCGGGGCAAAGGGTCAATATCGAAGTTGACCTCTTGGCGCGCTATCTGGCCCGTCTGTTGGAATCGAGAGAAAGCGACTAGACCGGTGAGCGAGCTTTATCTTTCGAGCATCGAAGAGATCATCGAGGATGCCAAAGCCGGCAGGATGTTTATCCTCATGGATGACGAATCGCGGGAGAATGAGGGCGATCTCATCATCCTCGGCGAGATGGCCGACGCGGAGGCGATCAATTTTATGGCCAAGCATGGCCGTGGGCTGATTTGCCTGGCCATGGTCTCCGAGCGGGTGCGCGAGCTTGAACTGCCATTGATGAGCCAGGAAAACCGCTCGCGCCACCAGACCGCGTTTACGATCTCGATCGAAGCCAAGGACGGCATTACAACCGGCATCTCGGCCGCCGACCGCGCGCGGACCATAGCCGTGGCTATCGATCCCGAAAAGTCGAGCCAAGATATCGTCTCGCCGGGCCATGTCTTTCCTTTGGTGGCCCGCGACGGCGGCGTGTTGGTGCGGGCCGGACACACGGAGGCCTCGGTCGATATTGCGCGGCTGGCGAAACTCAATCCATCAGCAGTGATCTGCGAGGTCATGAACGACGATGGCAGCATGGCGCGGCAGCCCGACCTGATTAAGTTTGCGCAGCTCCACGGCCTCAAGGTGGCGACTATCCGCGACCTCATCGCCTATCGGCGCCGCTACGACAATCTGGTCAAATGCATGGTTGAAGATGAGTTTGAAAGTCGCTTTGGCGGCAAATGGAAGCTCAAAACCTATGTGAATACGGCCGAATATGCCGAGCATCTGGTGCTCCAGAAAGGCGACGTGCAACCCAACACACCGACCTTGGTGAGGGTTCACGTGGTCAACATCTTTGAGGACCTGCTGGCCGAAGCCAACAACCAGTCCGGCAAGCTGGCGCGGGCCATGGAAATGATCGGCCAGGAAGGTTCAGGGGTCCTGATCCTGATCCGGGATGTGCGGCCGACGCGGCTTAGCGATCTGATGCACGTCAGAAAGGGCGAGATAAAGGACGCCGCCGGCGGCAAACAGCTTCGCGACTACGGAATCGGGGCGCAAATTCTATATGACCTCGGCGTGCGTGATATGGTTTTGCTTTCGGATACCAAACACAATATTGTCGGTCTTGACGCCTATGGCCTCAATATAGTTGAACAGCGGCCCATCCGCGGCTAGCCTGCGCCACCCGGTCACCAGGACCCATTCCGGCGGACCACAAGGGACCAACATATGAGTGCGATACCAAACATTCTGATTGTTGAATCACGGTTTTACCCGGAGATCGCGGATCAGCTTCTTGGCGGGGCGACTGCGGCGCTCAAAACAGCCGGCGCGAGTTTCGAGGTCATTGAAGTGCCGGGGGCAATGGAAATTCCGGCCGCCATCAATTTTGCCGTTGCCGGCAGCGGGGGATATGACGGCTTTGTTGCCCTCGGCTGTGTCATTCGCGGCGAGACGACCCATTATGATCAGGTGTGCAAACAATGTTTCGAGGGTCTTCGCTCCTTGAGCCTCGAGCACGCTTTGGCCATCGGCAGCGGTGTGCTGACCGTCGAGAACCGCGACCAAGCGATGGCGCGGGCTGCTCAGGACCAGAAGAATAAGGGCGCCGAAGCAGCCCGGGCCTGCCTTGAGCTTATAGGGCTCAAGGACCGCCTCGGCCTCTCCGCTGATCAATGACCAGGCAGGTGGAAAAGACCGCGGCCAATCCCTTGGCTCGAAGCGCCGCCCGGCTGGCGGCGGTGCAGGCGATCTATCAGAACGCCGTTAATCCGGACTTGGCGATCGCAGAACTGGTCGAGGAATTCGTCAGCCATCGGCTTGGAAAGATTGTCGACGATGTGCTGATGGCCAAGGCAGACGCCAAATTTTTTGCCGAATTGGTGAACGGTGTCGACGCGGAAAAAGAAAAACTCGACGGTTTGATCGCCGAGGCACTCAGCGAAAAGTGGTCACTCGACCGCCTAGAGGAGATCGTAAAAGCCATCCTAAGGGCCGGGTGCTACGAGCTTACGGCCCGCCGAGACGTGCCGACAGCGGTCGTAATCAACGAATATCTGGACGTTGCCCACGCATTTCTTGGGAGCAAGGAAGTTGGTTTTATCAACGGTGTCCTCGACCATATTTCGAGGAAAGTGAGGTCATAGGGCCTTGCAGGAATTTGAACTGATCGCAGAGATTTTTGCGCCGCTCGCGGGGCCCGACCGGCCGGCGTTTGGCCTGAAGAGCGACACCGCCCATTGGCCGGCGCCCGACGGCGAGACGGTCGTGCTGACCAAGGATATGTTCATCGAGGGCCACCATTTCTTTCCGACCGCAGATGGCGGGCAAATCGCCCAAAAGCTTCTGCGGGTGAATCTGTCCGATCTCGCCGCTTCCGGAGCGACGCCGCGGGGTTATCTCTTGGGGTTGGCGCTGCCCGATAAGACGAGCCGGGAGTGGCTGATCGCCTTTCGTGATGGCTTGGCCGCGGACCAAAAGGAATTCAGGATCGAATTGTGGGGTGGGGATACGGTCGCCGCGTCGAGCCTGATGCTGTCTTTGACGGCGATCGGAACGACACCGGAGGGCTCGGCCCTAAGCCGCTTCGGGGCGCGGCCGGGGGATGCTCTTTACGTCAGCGGCACGATCGGGGATGCGGCACTGGGGCTTAAGTGTCTCAACGACGAGTTGGTGCCGAACGCTCGCTTCATCCAACGCCTACTTAAACCCGAACCACGGCTTGCCTTGGGCGAAGCTTTGCGCGGATTGGCAACTGCGGCAGTGGATATTTCCGACGGCCTGGTGGCCGATGTTGGACATCTGGCCGACGCTTCCGGGGTCGGCGCGGTCATCGAACAGTCCAAGGTTCCCTTGTCCCCCGATGTTCGCGAGCTGGTAGAAAAGGAAACCGAATATTGGCCGGTCATTTTAACCGGGGGCGAAGATTATGAGCTTGCCTTCACGATCGAGCCCGGACGCACAACTGAACTGGTTAAAGTCTCGCAGCGGGCCGGCGTGCCGGTCATCCGGATTGGCGAAATCACTGACCAGGGCGAAGTGATTGTGCGCGACGAAACGGGTACGCCGCTTCAGTTTGAGCGCACAGGGTTCGTTCACTTTGACGGGGCTTAACAGGGATCGGAGACTGATTCATCATGACTGACAGGCGGGAGGATTCGAAAACTGGGCTGCCTAGCGACGAGCTGTCTGCGGCGCGACGGTTCAAAATCGCGTTGATCGCGGTCGGTATCGTGGCCACCCTTGGTGCGGTCTATTTCGTTATGCGGGGTTCGGTCCTTACCGAGCCGGCCGGGATTACCCAAACCGGGACCGAAGCCCGGCCGGTAGAGGTTGAATCCCAGGACATTCTTTGGCTTGATCTCAGGCGCCTGCCGGCCGAGCTGGTGGGCGCCGACGGCAAAGTTATCGGTAGTATCTTTATCGACTTGCGGCTGGCGGTACAGGGCGCCGCCGATCAGGCTTATCTATCGCAACAGCTGCCCGAAGTTCGTCTGGCCATATTAAAGGCATTGGCCTCCGAGAGTGTCGGCAGGAAGGACGCACCCCTGGAAATCGATTACGACCGGGTGGCGGCAATGATTTTATCGGCGGCCAATCGAAGCCTCGACCGGCCGGTCGTGCATGAAGTCTCAATTCCTGAAACTCCGGACCAAAACTGACCAGACAGGCGCCTGCCGGTGATCCCAAATAAATTGCCGGATAAGGGCGATTCAAGCGATTCGCCGCTTGCGATTTTCCAACCAGTCGGCATAAAGTGCGGTCCAAATTTGGCGGACCGCACAGGGGGCGCCACCAGTGGCCGGATCGCGTGTCCTTAACTCGGAACTTGGGCCGGGCCAAGAAGAATTAGATAGAGGGGAAACACCCAATGGAAAGCTTGGACGTTATTAGTTTATCAATCCTCGGGGGCGTTGTTGCGCTGGTTTACGGACTGTGGGCGACGCGTTCCGTTTTATCTGCGAGCGCCGGGAATGAGCGTATGCAGGAGATTGCCGCGGCCATCCAGGAGGGAGCCACGGCTTATCTCAAGCGCCAATACGCGACCATTACCGTGGTTGGCATCGCGGTGGCGGTGGTACTTTGGTATTTCCTGGGTTTTTATCCGGCCGTCGGATTTACCATCGGCGCTATTTTGTCCGGTGCGGTCGGTTATCTCGGCATGCTGCTTTCCGTACGGGCCAATGTGCGCACCGCCGAGGCCACACGGGAAAGCTTACAGGCCGGCCTATCCTTGGCCTTCCGGGCCGGCTCTGTGACCGGCATGTTGGTGGCCGGTTTGGCCTTGCTTTCCGTGGCTGTCTACTATGGATATTTGACCGAAGTGGCTGGTTTCGCCAGCACCGACCGCACGGTTATTAACGCGCTGGTGGCGCTGGGGTTTGGCGGCTCGCTAATTTCAATCTTTGCCCGGCTCGGCGGCGGTATTTTTACGAAAGGCGCCGATGTGGGGGCTGATCTGGTGGGCAAGATTGAAGCCGGGATACCGGAAGATGATCCGCGTAACCCGGCGGTGATCGCCGACAATGTGGGTGACAACGTCGGCGATTGCGCCGGTATGGCGGCTGATCTGTTCGAGACCTACGTGGTTACGGTGACCGCAACCATGGTGCTTTCAGCGCTGCTTATTCCGACCGGCGCGGCCGAAATCATGGTCCTGCCGTTGTTGATCGGCGCAGTGTGCATCGTCACCTCGGTGGTCGGGACCTTTTTTGTGCGTCTCGGCAAGTCGGGCAACATCATGGGGGCGCTGTACAAGGGCTTCGTGGTGACCACGGCTCTCTCTTTGATAGCTCTCTACTTTGCCATCGATTTTGCCTTTGGAATGCAAAACAGCTTCGAAGTGCCGGGTTTGATGGGCGGTGAGATGGAAACCATAACCGGTATGGCGCTGTTTTATTGCGGCATAGTTGGTCTGGTGATCACCGGTCTGATTATCTGGATCACCGAATACTATACCGGAACCGATTACCGCCCGGTCAAAAGCATCGCCGCGGCCTCGCAGACCGGCCACGCCACAAATATCATTCAGGGCCTGGCGGTTTCATTGGAGGCGACGGCCCTGCCGGCGATCGTTATCTGCGCCGGCATTATCGGCGCCTATGAGATTGCCGGTGTCATCGGGCTCGGTTTTGCGGCGACCACTATGCTGGCCCTGGCTGGTTTCGTGGTGGCACTTGACGCGTATGGGCCGGTGACCGACAACGCCGGCGGGATCGCACAAATGGCCGATCTTGAAGATGAGGTGCGCAGGCGCACCGATGCTTTGGATGCGGTTGGCAACACCACAAAGGCCGTGACCAAGGGCTATGCCATCGGGTCCGCGGGCCTGGCGGCGCTGGTTCTTTTTGCTGTTTACAACCAGGATCTGAAGATTTATTTCGCCTCGGTGCCGGTCAATTTCGAGTTGTCCAACCCCTATGTCGTTGTTGGTCTCTTCATGGGCGCGCTCCTGCCCTTCCTGTTTGCATCATTGGGGATGAAGGCGGTTGGCCGGGCCGGCGGCCTGGTGGTCGAGGAAGTGCGGGCCCAGTTCCGCGACAATCCGGGGATTATGGCGGGCACCGCAAAGCCGGACTATGCCCGCTCGGTTGATCTGCTGACCAAGGCGGCGATCAAAGAAATGGTGGTGCCCAGCCTGCTGCCGGTCCTGGCGCCTATTGTGATCTACTTTGTAATCGAATTTGTGGCTGGGCAGGCCAACGCTTTTGCCGCTCTGGGGGCCCTGTTGCTCGGTGTGATCGTCGGTGGTCTCTATGTCGCCATATCCATGACCGCCGGTGGTGGGGCTTGGGATAATGCCAAAAAACTGATCGAGGATGGCCATTTTGGTGGCAAGGGATCGGAGGCCCATAAGGCGGCGGTCACTGGCGATACGGTGGGCGACCCCTATAAGGATACGGCCGGACCGGCGATCAACCCGATGATCAAGATCACCAACATTGTGGCGCTCTTGTTACTGGCCATGCTGGCTTCACACTGATCCCGGCGCCAGGAGAAATGATCAAGGGGCGGCTTGGCCGCGCCCTTTCTTTCGCTGTCAATTTCGTAACTAGTAGGGTCGCGGAGCGCCGGTCGAGCCCGTACCCGGGGGTCCGGCCGCGAAGCGGCCAATGTTGCCGAAAATCTGCTCGAAAAAGCCGAGCTTTCTGCCCCGGGTCGGCGTTTTGTCGTTGCGCGGATTGATCTCGCGGGTATCGGCAAGCGAATAGCGGGTCACTTCGTCAACAACGCCTCTTTCGTCAAAATGTACCGCGAAAACACCGTGCTTGGTGGCCTTTTCGTGAAGGAACGAGCGCTTTTTGGTGTAGGTCGAAACGTAATACCAAATGCTGGCGTCGAACGTACCGGCCGAGGAAGGATTGCCAAGCATCCGGCGGACCGAGTTTACGTTATCAATCCCCGGGATGACGGCACTGAACAGTTCTTCGTCGACAAAAAAGCCGCGAATCTGTTCCGATGTCGTGCAACCGACAGCCAATAGCCCAACGGCCAGTGCCACTGCGACCGCCCTGCAGCGGCTGAATTTTCTGGTCTTTATTAGCCGATTCATCGTATACCGCGCTGATTCCGGTTCGTTTCCATTTCCCGCCAGCCGATCTATTTCGAAGCCGGGAAAAGTTCGAGCGAAAATGGCACCGTAAACTCGGTTTGTCAATTGTGCCGCGGTTTGAGGAATAAGGACCATCATGGGGACTGACAGGGGCATGAGGTGGCTTACGAGCCGAAAGTTCAAGGCGCCTGGCCGGCAGGTCTATTCGGCGGTTGCCGCGGTGGCGCGCCAACCTGTGCTTTTTGAGGAACTGGCGGTTCCGGATACGTTGGACGGGCGATTCGACGCCGTGGTCCTGCATCTGGTTTTGTTGATGCGGCGGCTTGAATCGTTAGGCCGGGAAGGCCATATGCTGGCCCGGCACATAGTCGGTGTATTTGTTGACGATATGGACCGAACGGTTCGCGAAATGGGGATTGGAGATTTGAGCGTTGGCAAGCAAGTCAAACGAATGGCGCGGGCACTCTACGGGCGGTTCGAGGCCTATGACGCAGCCCTAAAGGTCCTGCCCGAGAGGAAGCCGCTTGAAGAGGCGCTCGGGCGAAATCTTTATGCCGGACGGAAACAGGCGGACGGCGTTCTCACGCGGACGGCAAATTATGTCGATGCATTAAACCGCAGGATCGAGCAAAAATCGCTCAACGACTTCCTGAAGCCTGAATTTTCTGACGCCTTGACCCAAGCCACGGGTGAAGCAGCAAGGGAAGCCAGATCGTGCCCGAGTTGAGCCGCGATATGAGTATTGAGAATCTGACCGTGGAGCTCACAGAGTTTCAGTTTGAAGCCAGCGAAGACGAGTGCAGGGCGTTGGCTGACAGATTGGGAATTCTGGTCCTGCATAACTTCAAAGTGGCAGGAGGTGTCCGGCGTGTAACGGCAGGTGGGGATATCCATCTGAGCGGACATATTCAGGCTGCCCTGGACCAGAATTGTTCGATCACTCTTGAGCCGATATGGGAACGCGTGAATACATCCTTTAACATTAGATTTAGTGATCGGATAAGCGAAGACACACCGATCGGACAATTTGAAGAGCAACTGGGAGACCGCAGCCTTGAACCAATGCCGGCGGGGCCGGTCGACGTTGGAGAGATTGCCGTGCAATATCTCTCGATGGCCATAAATCCCTTTCCGCGAACCTCGGGTGCAACCCTTGATGCGCCTGCAATTGAGGGCGTTGCGATGCTTAGCGAGGAAGATGACCGAAAAGCCAGATCGCCGTTTTCGGCACTCAAAAAAATCACGGACGGGGTTTGAAGCGGCTTGGAATTGAGTTACTTTCAAGCCACCCACCGACCGAGGCCAAATGGGTTAGAGTATTGATATGAGCCAACTGACAATAGCATTGGACGCCATGGGAGGTGACTCCGGGGCCGAAATGGTCGTCGAGGGCACGGCGATTGCCACGAAGAGGATCACCGACGCCAATTTCCTAGTCTTTGGGGACCAAGGCGTGCTCGACCCGCTGATTGCCGCGCACGGCGGTCTATCCGACCGGGTCGAGATTCGGCATACCGACCTCGAGATTACGGCCGAAGACAAACCTTCAAACGCTGTGCGCCGGGGCCAGAAATCAAGTATGGGCCTTGCCGTCGCCGCGGTGCGGGACGGCGAGGCGCAAGTTGCCGTGTCGGCCGGCAATACCGGGGCCCTCATGGCGCTCTCGAAAGTCCTGCTCCGGACGTTACCGGGGATTGACCGGCCGGCTTTGGCGACCCTAATCCCGACCCGAGGCCGCGATACGGTTATGCTCGATCTTGGGGCGAACGTTGAGGCCGGTGTCGAAAACCTTGTGCAATTCGCGGTGATGGGGGCTGCCTTCGCCCGTACGGTACTGGGGCTCGAGCGGCCAACCGTCGGTCTGTTGAACGTTGGTGTCGAGGAACTGAAGGGCCACGGTACGGTCAAGGCAACAGGACAGTTGCTTCGCGATACGACGCTTCCCTTGGAATTCTCGGGCTTCATTGAGGGTGATGGAATTTCGGCCGGTGTGGTGGATGTTCTGGTGACCGACGGATTTACGGGTAACATCGCCATCAAGACCGCAGAAGGCACCGCCAAGCTGATTTCCGCGATGTTGGCGGACGCCTTTCAGGCCGGATTTATCAGTCGCATCGGATACTTTCTGGCAAATCCGGGTCTCAATGCACTGCGCAGTCATCTTGATCCCAATTCGCATAATGGTGCGGTGTTCCTCGGTCTTAACGGTCTTGTGGTCAAGAGCCATGGTAATGCCAATCCAAAAGGGTTCGCCACCGCCATCGGAGTGGCCGAGCGGATGGCGCGGGCCAACCTTTGCCGGTTGATTTCGGACGACCTGACGAACTTTGGCCATCACGATCAGTTGGAACAAAAAATGGTCGGAGTCGAATGAGCGTCGTACGGTCCATTATCAGCGGCTGCGGGTCTTATCTGCCGGAGCGAATCGTGACCAACGAAGAGCTGGCCGAGCGCGTCGATACGAGCGACGAATGGATCGTCGGGCGAACCGGCATCCGCCAACGCCACATTGCGGCCGATGACGAATTGACCTCGGATCTGGCGATCCGGGCCAGCCAAGAGGCCTTGGCCGCAGCCGGGGTCGAGGGCGCGGAAATCGATGTCATTGTACTCGCGACCTCAACCCCCGACCAGACTATGCCCGCCACGGCGGCCAAGGTGCAGGCCGCGATCGGCATGGATGACGGATTTGCCTTTGACGTGCAGGCGGTTTGCTCGGGCTTTATTTTTGCTTTGGCAGTAGCTGATAATTTCATTCGGGCGGGTCAGGCGGAGCGGGCCCTGGTGATCGGGGCCGAGACCTTTTCCCGGATAATGGACTGGGAGGATCGATCGACCTGTGTGCTGTTCGGTGACGGTGCTGGGGCCGTGATTTTGGAAGCCGGTTCCGGCGACGGCACGCCCGCCGACCGCGGGATCCTGACCTCGCATCTTCATTCCGACGGCCGGCACCATGATATTCTTTGCACCGATGGCGGGGTTTCCTCGACCCGCACGGCTGGGTTTTTGCGCATGCGCGGCCGCGAGGTCTTTCGGCATGCAGTGACCAATCTTTCCAGCGTAATTACCGAGGCCTTGGAAGCAACCGGTCTAACCGCCGAGGATATCGACTGGATCGTACCACACCAGGCCAACAAACGAATCCTCGACGGCACCGCCAAAAAATTCGGGATTTCGCCGGACAAGGTCATTATCACGATCGATAAACACGCCAACACTTCGGCCGCCTCGGTCCCGCTGGCGTTAAAATCTGCGCTCGATGATGGCCGAATCAAACGCGGCGATCTGGTGCTCATGGAGGCCATGGGGGCTGGCCTGACTTGGGGTGCGGCCCTCGTTCGCTGGTAAATCTCGCCCGAATCGCGTTGAGTAACGCTTAAATAAATCCATTTATCCCTTTGATATTGACGGATTAATCGTTCTTTAATACCCTCCAAGACTCGCAAACCAAGGGGGACGTCATGGCCAATCGCACAGTCACTCGAGCCGATCTAGCCGAGGCGGTTTATCAGGAAGTCGGACTTTCGCGGAACGAATCTGCCGATCTCGTGGAGGCGATTCTGTCCGAGATTTCAGGCAGTTTGGTCAGCGGGGAAAACGTCAAAATCTCTTCATTCGGCAGCTTTCTTGTCCGTGACAAAGGTCGCCGGATCGGTCGCAATCCCAAGACCGGTGAGGAAGTGTCGATTGAGCCCCGCCGGGTTCTGTCGTTTCGTGCAAGCCAGGTTTTAAAGGACCGTATAAACTCATCATTGACCGGGGGCAGCTGACCCCCTTTTTCTGAAGGTTCCGATTGGAACCATTTTGCTGGAGCCCCCGAATGAGCCGCCCTAACCGCGAAACAAGAAAATCCAAGGAAGCATTCCGAACCATCAGCGAGGCGGCCGACGAGTTGGACGTGCCGCAGCATGTCTTGAGGTTCTGGGAAACAAAGTTTTCACAAATCCGGCCGATGAAGCGGGCCGGCAACCGCCGCTACTATCGGCCGGAGGATGTCGACTTGCTGCGCGTCGTTCGGCACCATCTCTACGATGACGGCTATACGATCAAGGGCGTGCAGAAACTCTTGAAAGATCAGGGGGTCAAAGCCACCGTCCAGGCCTGGAATGAAGAACGGGCAAGCGCTCGGATAGCAGACCACGAGCCTGAGCCCGTCAAATCCGAGCCGAGCGGTTCAGCGGATCTTGATCTGGCAAGAGAAATCCTTAAGGAGCTGAAGGCTCTGCGCGACACAATCGACTCGCTTTAAATTTTAATGAGACCCCCAAGCCCGCGGTTGCCTGCCTGCGGCACCGGCAGTATAGTGCGCGCCCGGAAGCGGACTTGCCGCTCTGACGGAGCGTAGCGCAGCCTGGTAGCGCACTTCACTGGGGGTGAAGGGGTCGTGGGTTCAAATCCCGCCGCTCCGACCATTCGACAGGGCCCGGGGGCATCAGCTTCCGGGTCCAAGCCGGCTGGGCGCCTTAGGCCAAGATTAAAGCCAGCGCCGGACTCTTGCCTTGTAGTCATCGTACTCTTGGCCGAACTTTCGGCTGAGATATTTTTCCTCGCGGCGAATCACATAAAGATCAAGCCCGGCCACGGTCAGCGGCATGGCGATCATGATCCAATAGGTATTGAGAATCAGGGCCACGGCCAGCTGCAGTACCAGGAACGAGAGGTAGATCGGGTTCCTCGAAAATCCAAAAAGGCCGTTTGTGACGATGGTTGAGGTCGGCTTATTGGGGCGAATGTCGGTGGCTGCACGCCTGAACCTGATGCCGACAGAAATCATGACCGCCAGTCCGGCCAGGACCAGCCCTCTGCCCAACCAAGTGACCAACGGCCCTGCCGGGATGGCCAACGGCCAAAAGCGCTCTAAAAGCATGCCCAAGAGGATAAATACCACGGGCAAAAGAGGCGGCGGTACGAAAACGCGGGGGCCACTCGTATCTTCAGGCAAATCGTTAGGGCCGGGACCTTCGTTCGGGCTCGTGTGGCTCATCCTTCGCCCCTTTCCTGGCAATCCATAGATAGAGCCTGGCCAGCCCATCTTCAATGTGCGGTCAGATTCTGAGCATCGGGACAAAGCGCAAGCGCAGCTTTACAAACCGGTTATCCTTGGCGATAGTCGATGCCTCAATACCAATCCGTTCAAGCAAATAGCGAGTAGGGGGTCTTTAAATGGCTAGATGGGTGCGCGCATTTTTGGCCACGGGGTTAATCGCAGCAATCTCTATTTCAGGACCGCAGGCGGCGGAAAAGAAGGAGCAGTCGCCGGCCGACAATGATGTCTTTGCCGGCTTGAAGCTGCGCAGCATGGGACCGGCCCTGACTTCGGGCCGAATCACGGATTTTGCGGTAAATCCGGAGAAGACAGCAGAATATTACGCCGCCACTGCCTCTGGCGGGCTGTGGAAGACCTCAAACGCGGGCACCACTTGGACGCCCGTATTTGACCGTGAGAAGTCCTATTCGATTGGCGTGGTCGAGATTGATCCCAAAAACCCCAACATAATTTGGGTCGGCAGCGGCGAGAACAACAGCCAGCGCTCGGTCGCCTATGGTGATGGTGTTTATAAATCGATCGACGCCGGCAAGAGCTGGAAGCGTGTAGGGCTGCAGGAATCGGAACATATCGGGCAGATCATCGTCGATCCACGCGATTCTAATGTCGTCTATGTGGCGGCCCAGGGCCCCTTATGGAATGAGGGTGGCGAGCGCGGGCTTTACCGGACCCGCGATGGCGGCCAGACCTGGGACCGGATCCTCCATATCGACGAACACACAGGAATAAACGAAATTGTACAGCATCCGTTGCGGCCCGATTATCTGGTGGCTTCAAGCTATCAGCGGCGGCGGCATCTTTGGACCCTGATCGACGGCGGTCCCGGCAGTGGCATTCACCGCTCGACCGACAGCGGCGAGTCTTGGGTCGAGATTACCTCGGGCATTCCGGATGGCGACAAAGGCCGGATCGGTTTGGCTATGGCGCCGTCCAATCCGGATCTTCTTTACGCCATCATCGAAGCCGACGAAGAAAATCAGGGGGTCTATCGCTCGACCGACTTCGGGGCGACCTGGCAGAAACGCTCAAGCCGCATGACCGGAAGCCCACAGTATTACAACGAGCTGGTGGTCGATCCGCATAACCCGGACCGGGTCTATCTGATGGATACTTTTTTAAGCGTATCCGAGGATGGCGGCAAGACCTGGAAGCGGCTCGGGATCAAGCACAAGCATGTCGACGAGCATGTCTTGTGGATCGATCCGGCCGATACCGACCATCTGCTGACCGGCAACGATGGCGGCATCTATGAAAGCTTCGATCGCGGCGAAAACTGGCGGCATATCAAAAACTTGCCAATCACCCAATTTTACCGCGCCACTCCTGACTATGATTTTCCATTTTATAATGTGTACGGCGGCACCCAGGACAACAATTCACTGGGCGCGCCGAGCCGTACCCGTAATATTCACGGCATCACCAACGCCGACTGGGTGATCACGCTGGGCGGCGATGGCTTCGAAACCCAGATCGATCCGACCAACCCCGACATCATCTATTCGCAGCTCCAGTACGGCAACCTTGTGCGTTACGATCGCAAGACCGGCGAGCGGGTCTATATCACGCCGCAGCCGGGCGGCGAGGAGAACGATTACCGCTGGAACTGGAATTCGGCCCTGATCATCAGCCCGCACAACAACAAGCGGCTCTATTATGCGGCCGAAAAGATCTTCCGCAGCGACGATATGGGTGATTCCTGGCAAGCCGTCAGCCCCGATCTGTCACGCCGCATCGACCGCAATACGCTCGAAGTCATGGGGCGGGTCTGGAGCGTCGACGCGATCGCCAAGAACATGTCCACATCCCTGTGGGGCAGCGTCATCAGCCTCACGGAAAGCCGGCTGCAAGAGGGGCTGATATACGCCGGCACCGATGACGGCCTGATTCAGGTCACCGACGACGGAGGACAGAACTGGACAAAACTCAAACAAATCAAAGACTTGCCAGAGATTATTTATGTAGGAGATTTGGAAACTTCGTTGCACGATGTGGACACCATTTTCGCCGCTTTCGACAATCACAAAGTGGGCGATTTCAAACCCTATCTTTACAAATCCACCGATCGCGGCCGGACCTGGGTGTCGATCGCCGGAAACCTGCCCGAGCGGGGCACGGTACATACGATCGTCCAGGACCATATAGATCCCGATCTTCTTTTCGCGGGAACCGAATTTGCGCTGTTCTATTCGCAGGACGGCGGCCAACAGTGGCACCAGCTGAAAGCGGGTATTCCGACCATCGCGGTGCGTGATCTCGAAATTCAGCGCCGCGAGAATGATCTGGTGGTGGCCACGTTTGGCCGCGGCTTTTATATATTGGACGATTACACGCCATTGCGGACCAAGGCGGCCGACACCGATAGCCGCGAGGCGACCCTGTTCGGGGTCAAGGATCCGTGGCTTTATGTCGAGCGCACGCGCTGGGGCGGCAGCAAGAAGGGCTCGCAGGGGGAGGATTTCTATGCCGCGCCCAACCCGCCGTTCGGGGCGATTTTTTCCTATCACCTGAAAGACGGTCTCAAAACCCTGAAGCAGGCCCGGCGGAAGGCTGAGCAAAAGGTGCAAGAAGATGGCGGCGGCAATCCCTATCCGAGCTGGGAGGAACTCAGGGCCGAGGACCGCGAGGAAGAGCCGGCGATTATCTTTACGATCATGAACGCGGACGGCGACGTCGTGCGGCGCCTGACCGGGCCCACCGCAAAGGGCTTTCACCGGGTGGCCTGGGATCTGCGCTTCCCGTCGTCCACCCCGGTCAGCCTAAAGCCGCAGCAAGGCGGTTTTTTTGGGCCGCCCAAGGGGCCAATGGTGGCGCCCGGCACCTACACGGTCTCGATGGCCAAACGGGTTGACGGGGAAATTGTCGAAATTGGGCAAAGCCAGGCCTTCACGGTCAAGCTCCTGGAAGGGGCAACCTTCAGGGCCGCGGATCTGAATGCGCTCAGCGCAGAACACAGGAAGTTTGCGGATTTTCAACGTGCCGTCATGGGGGCCGGGCGCGCAGTGGACGAGATCAAGGTGCGGATCGAACACCTGAAAAAGGGATTTCTTGAAACCGCGACGGTCAACGAGGCGCAGAACCAGAGGCTCAGGGAAATAGAGGGGCGCCTGCAGGACCTTAACCTGACCCTTGACGGCGATACGTCGCTGTCGTCGCGTCAGGCGCCGACGCCGGCCTCGATCTCGTCGCGCTTGTTCGCATACAGCTTCTTCCAGATGAATACACTGGCCGAGGTTTCGCAAAATCTCCGCCACTCTATGCGGATCGCCGGCCAGCAGTTTGTAGGGGTTCTTGAGGCAATGCGCGGCGTCGCTGCCGATTTGTCAGCGCTTGAGGCGGAACTTGGCGCCGAGGTGCCGTGGACACCGGGCCGCATACCCGACTGGAAAAACGAGTAACGCAAAGGATTGCCGGGCTCCATATCCGCGATATCATGGGCTATTGTGTTGTTGCGCGCTGGTTCACCGGCCCGGTGTTCCCGGCCGGTCTCGTAATCTTTTGATAGGGGGCGTGGTGGAGGACCTGATACCGATTTTCGCTGCCCTGGCCGCCAGCGGCCTGGTGGCCGGCTTTTTGGCCGGCCTGATGGGCATCGGCGGCGGCATCGTTACCGTGCCGATCCTCTATTTTGCCTTTGGCCTGATGGATGTGCCCGAGGAGGTGCGCATGCACCTCACCGTCGCTACCTCCTTGGCCGCGATCGTGCCGACGGCCATTTTTTCGAGCCGTGCTCACGCCCGGCGAGCAGCGCTCGATTTGGCGCTGGTACGAAGCTGGGGCCCGGCGATCGGCCTTGGAGCGATTATCGGCGCCATAACCGCAAGCTATATCTCGACCGCTGGGCTGGTCATTTTTTTTGCTGTAATGGCCTTTCTGATGGGGCTGAAAATGATCCTGCCTTTGGAGGACAAGGTCGCCGCCGCAGGCCCCCCCGCAGGCCTGGTCGGCCAGGGTTTGGCTGGTGGGCTGGGATTTGTCTCAAGCCTGATGGGGATCGGCGGCGCAACTTTTTCCGTGCCCACGATGACCCTGTGTAATTTTCCGATCCACCGTGCGGTCGGAACGGCGGCGCTTTTGGGGCTATTTATCAGTTTGCCGGCGGCGTTGTCCTATATCTGGACCGGGTGGGGCGAGGTCTCGGGGCCCGGCTGGACGCTCGGCTACGTCAACCTGGTCGGGGTGATCATTATTGCGCCCCTGTCGTCGGCCATGGCGCCGTTTGGGGCTGCCGCGGCCCACCGTATGTCGCCACGTCTCTTATCAGCGGTCTTTGGAATCTTCTTGATCCTTGCCGGGTGGCGCATGGCTTGGCCGTTCCTGGGGTGGTAAGCGAGGTTTCGCCTTTCTTGACCTCGCGAGGCCGGTTGCGTACATGTTCAGCCACGCCCGCGGCCATTGATGAGGGCTGGTCAAAATGATCGATATCGAAAAGCTTGCGGATCAATTCAGCGCGGCTGGTTTTGAGGACTGGCGCCGCCTCGTGGACAAGGCGTTGGGAACCCGCTCGTTTGACGAAGTTCTCAAATCCTCGACCTATGATGATATCGGTATCGAGCCCCTATACGTCGATAGCGGCGCGAAGATATCGGCCATTCCGGGCGTGCCGGGCGGTCCTTGGGACATTCGGCAAATGCCGCGGCATCCCGATCCAACCATCGCCAACCGCGAGATCCTGGCCGATCTCGAGGGCGGCGCCACATCGGTTCACTTGAAATTTCATCCGGCCTCCTGGGGCAGTACCGACCAGGGATGCGGGATCGTGATTGGCGACCAGGAAGCCTTTGATCGCGTGCTAAAGGATTTCCGGCCGGACATGGCGGCCGTATCGCTGGATCCGGGCCCGGATTTCTTGCGCGCGATCGCAATGCTAACCGATTTTTGGGCCCGCGAAGCGCAGTCCGCAGATCAAATCCAAGGGGTCTGGGGAATCGATCCTTTGGGCGTTCTGGCAGGACATGGGCGGCTTTTTGCGCCGCTTGACGCGGAATTGGCCCGCATGGCGGCGCTTGCGGCGCTGGCCGCAGGTCGCCGGGGCAATGTCCGGGCGGTAGTTGTGGACACCGCCGTGTACCATGATGCGGGCGCCAGCGAGGCTCAGGAACTGGCCGCTGCTTTGGCCACCGGGATTGGTTACTTGAGGGCCATGGAAGCCCACGGTTTGGCTGTAGAGCAGGCGGCTGGTCAGATCGTCTTCCGGTTTGCTGCCGATGCCGACGTGCTGATGACGGTGGTCAAGCTGCGCGCCTTCAGACGCCTGTGGCAGGGGGTTCTCGAGAGCTGCGATGTGAAGCATCCGAGGCCGGCCGATTTGCACGTTATGACCTCATCGCGCATGCTGACGCGTTTCGACCCCTGGGTGAATATTCTACGCCTGACGGTTGCCGGGTTCGCGGCCGGCATCGCCGGTGCCGATGCGATAACGCTGGCCCCCTTTACGGCCGCCCTCGGCATTCCCGACCGCAAGGCGCAGCGGTTGGCCCGCAATATTCAATTGCTGCTGATCGAGGAATCCAACTTCCATCGGGTAACGGATCCCTTGTCGGGCGCCTACGCTGTCGAAGCCCTGACCGACAAGCTGAGCGCCGGCGCCTGGAAATTGCTGCGCAAAATCGAAGGCCAAGGCGGCATGGCCGAAGCTATCCGATCCGGCTGGCTGCAGGAGCAGATCGCCAAAGTGGTCGGCGAGCGCTGGCGCCGGCTGCGGTGCCGCGAGGAACTCTTGACCGGTGTCAGCTCGTTCCCCAAACTGGATGAGGCCACCGTCCGCCCGCTCGAGATCGACCCGGCCATTTATGAACCGCGCGATCAACAAGGCAGCAGGGTTATTCAAATAGAGGGATTTAGGGATCCGGCGCCGGTTGGCCAGGCGGGCGAAGAGGCGGAAGCCTTGGCGCCAATCCGCTTGGCACAGCCTTTTGAAAACCTGCGCGATTGGGCCCTCGAGTGGGCGGCGAAAAATGGCCGCGCGCCGCGCCTCTTCATGGCCAATCTGGGCCGCCCGTCCGATTACATCGGGCCGGCGACCTATGCCCGCAATCTCTTCGCTTCGGCTGGCTTCGAAGCCATCCCGGCAGATGGTTTCAAGGATCAAGCAGCACTTGGCGAAGCGCTACACGGGGTCGAGGCGGAAGCGGCGGTGATCTGCGGGACGCCGGAGGACTGCCGGGCCCGGGCCGGCGAAGTGATGGCCGCGGTTCGGGCGGCCGGTATCGAGCCCGTCTATCTGGCCGGAGAGCCAGAAATTTTGACCAGCCAAGACCAGGCGACCCTCAGTGGAGCCTTCCATGACGGTATGGACGCCGTGGCCGAGCTGGAGACCCTGCAAAACCATCTGGAGGGTAAGCCGTGAGCCGCATTCCGGATTTTCTGGAGATCGATCTCCCGGCCGCGCCGACCAAGGGTTTGGAGCAGAATGCGGCCGGGATTTGGCCGACGCCCGAAGGAATCGATGTCGCTTCGGCTTATGGTCCGGCGATGACCGCCGACCTGGAACTGTCCGGCCATTGGCCGGGCCTGCCGCCATTTCTGCGCGGCCCGCACGCAACCATGTACCTACTTCGTCCGTGGACCATCCGCCAATACGCCGGCTTCTCGACGGCTGAGGATTCGAATGCCTTTTATCGCCGCAATCTGGCGGCCGGTCAGCGCGGCCTCAGCGTTGCCTTCGATCTGCCGACCCACCGTGGTTACGATTCGGATCATCCACGAGTGATCGGCGATGTGGGCATGGCCGGCGTGGCTATCGATTCGATTCTCGACATGCGAACCCTGTTTGACAGCATCCCCCTGGACCGGATCAGCGTGTCGATGACCATGAACGGCGCTGTGCTGCCGGTAATGGCGCTCTATATTGTTGCCGCCGGGGAACAAGGTGTGCCGCAGGAGGCGCTTTCGGGGACGATCCAGAACGATATCCTCAAAGAGTTTATGGTCCGCAATACCTTTATTTATCCGCCCGAGCCATCGATGCGGATTGTGGCGGATATTCTTGTCTATTGTGCCCGGAACATGCCGCGCTTCAACCCCATTTCGGTTTCCGGCTATCACATGCAGGAAGCAGGCGCGACGGCCGATCTGGAGCTGGCCTATACACTTGCCGACGGCCTCGAATATGTGCGGGCCGGTATGGCGGCCGGACTCGATATCGATGAATTTGCACCGCGCATCTCGTTCTTTTGGGGCGTCGGGATGAATTATTTCATGGAGGTCGCGAAGCTTCGTGCCGGCCGGATGCTTTGGGCCGGCATGATGAAAGGGCTGGGCGCCAAGGATCCGAAATCGATGACCCTGAGGGCCCATTGCCAGACCTCCGGCTGGAGCCTGACGGCCCAGGACGTGATGAACAATATTCCCCGCACCTGTATCGAAGCGATGGCCGCGGTCCAGGGCCAGACCCAGTCGCTGCACACCAACTCCTTTGATGAGGCGCTGGCCCTGCCGACCGATTTCTCGGCCCGCATTGCGCGCAATACTCAGCTCTTTATCCAGGAGGAGACGGGCCTGATGCGGGTCGTCGATCCTTGGGGCGGTTCCTATTATCTGGAGCGGCTGACCGCCGATCTGGCCAAGCGGGCGGCAGACCATATCAATGAGATCGAGGAGATGGGCGGCATGGCCAAGGCGATCGAGGCCGGGGTTCCGAAAATGCATATCGAGGAAGCCGCTGCCCGGACCCAGGCGCGGATCGATTCCGGACGTCAGACCGTGGTCGGCGTAAATCATTACAAGACCGACGGCGACGACGAAGTGGAGGTCCTGAAGGTCGACAATTCGGCCGTCCGCGCCCAGCAACTCGAAAAGCTCGAACGATTGAAAGCGGGCCGTGACGGCGGGCGTACCGAAGCGGCCTTGAATGCCTTGACCGAGGCCGCCGCGAACGGCCAATCTAATCTCCTCGCCTTGACCATCGAAGCGGCGCGGGCCGAGGCGACCGTGGGTGAGATGAGTATGGCGGTGGAGCGTGTCTTCGGACGCCACGTTCACCAAGCGAAAACCATCTCGGGGGTGTACAAGAACGAAATGGGTGCGATGAGCGAGGCTATCAAAAAAGCAGAGCAAAAGGTGCAGGCCTTCGCCAGGGCGGCCGGGCGACAACCGAGAATCCTGGTGGCAAAAATAGGCCAGGACGGCCATGACCGCGGCCAAAAGGTAATTGCCACCGGCTTTGCCGACTTGGGCTTCGATGTGGACATCGGGCCGCTGTTCCAGACGCCCGAGGAGACCGCCGCACAGGCGGTCGAGAACGATGTGCATATGGTCGGGGTCAGCTCCCTTGCGGCCGGGCACCTGACACTTGTGCCGGCGCTACGCAAGTCGCTCGATGCACAGGGCCGCGAAGATATCCTCATTGTGGTTGGCGGTGTGGTGCCGCCGCAGGACCACCAAGCGCTGCTGGATGCTGGCGCCGCGGCCATCTTCCCGCCGGGCACCGTCATATCCGAAGCGGCGATCGATCTTCTGGACCGTCTCTCGGGAGCCCAATGAATGGCTGAAAACATGGGCCCTGCAAAGTACCAAACGGTTGGCGAGTTTGCTGAGGCAATCCGGGCCGGCAAGCGGAGCGCCCTGGCGCGTGGCATCACGCTGGTCGAGAGCCGCCGCGCCGACCATCAAAAACAGGCCCAGGAATTGTTGCTGGCCTTGGGCAGGAAGGGGTCTGACAGCATTCGGGTGGGTATTACCGGCGTTCCGGGGGTCGGCAAAAGCACCTTTATCGAGGCCGTGGGCACACGCTTGACCGGTCAAGGCCATAAAGTTGCGGTGCTTGCGGTCGATCCGACATCCAGCCGCACCGGCGGCAGTATCCTGGGCGACAAGACCCGAATGGTGGGTCTGGCGAACAATCCTGACGCCTTTGTTCGCCCATCGCCCACTTCCGGGAAATTGGGGGGTGTAACGGCGACAACCCGCGAGGCCATGATCCTGTGTGAAGCGGCGGGTTACGATGTGATCCTGGTCGAGACGGTGGGCACCGGGCAGTCGGAGATTCAAGTGGCCGATATGGTCGATTTTTTCCTTCTGCTGGTCTTGCCGGGGGCTGGGGACGAGTTGCAGGGGATCAAGAAGGGGGTTCTGGAGCTCGCCCATATGGTCGCGGTCAACAAGGCAGAAGACGACAGGTCACTACTCGCAAAGCAGGCTGTGCGCGAACTGAAAAGCGCCCTGAAAATGCTGGTTCCGCTAAACGCTGACTGGCAGCCGCCGGTCCGCACTTGTTCGGCCATTAACGATGAGGGTCTTGATACTTTATGGGAAGATATTGAGAAGTTCGCCAGCCTGGCAAAGGCAAGTGGCGCCTTTGAAGAAAAGCGCAAGACGCAGACCGTGCGCTGGATGTGGGATCGGATCGAGGACCGTTTGCTCTCTGACCTCAAGACCGCTGATGTGGTGAGCAAACTTGCCCCGGACCTGGAGGCCCGGGTCATGGAAGGACGCACCACACCGGCGCTGGCGGCTGACCGGCTTCTCGAGGTTTTTTACCAGAGCCAAAATTAAAGACTGGTTATCCGCCCATCGATTCTTAATATGCGGGGGTGGAAATGAGGCAAATCGTGACAGGGTAGGGCAAACCAGCGTGATCGAAGTCAAAAACCTTCATAAGTCCTTCGCTGAAATTCATGCCATCAACGACCTGTCGTTCGAAGCCCGGAATGGACAGATTCTGGGCCTGATCGGCCACAACGGGGCCGGCAAGACCACCACATTTCGGATTGTAGCGGGGCTCTTGAAGCCGGATAAGGGGCATACGGCGGTCGATGGCTTCGACTGCCGGTCCGAACGGCTTGAGGCGCAACGCCGACTGGGGATTCTGCCCGACGTGCGCGGCCTCTATCCAAGGCTGACCGGGCGTGAGCATATCCTGTATTACGGTCGACTGCATGGGCTCGCGGGTGAGGCTCTCGAGCGGCGGGTCGACGAACTCATCGATCGCCTGGGGATGGGTGATTTTGCACACCGGAGGTGCAAGGGCTATTCGCGCGGCCAGGAGCTGAAGGTTGCGCTCGCCCGGGCCCTCGTTCATAAGCCGCAGAATATGATTTTCGACGAGCCGACGAACGGCCTCGACGTAACAAGCAGCCGCAATGTCCACGAATTAATCCGCGAAATGCGGGATCAGGGGCGAAGCATCATCATTTCAAGCCACATCATGTCGGAAGTCTCGAGGCTTTGCGACCACTTGGTGATCATGGCCGATGGCGCCCTGCTGATGCAGGGTTCGCCCGAGGAATTGTTAAGGCGCACCGGCCGGGCGACGCTTGAAGATATCTTCCTGGCTGCCTCGGCAACTGGCAAGGAGGCTGCGGAATGAACCCCCTTTGGGTCAAATGCTGGCACCGTATTCGGACCGTCCTGACGAAGGAAATCTCGGACCATTTGCGCGACAAGCGCAGCATGATTTTGTCGCTTATCTTTCCGTTGATGGCACCTTTGACCGTGGCTCTGTTATTGAATTTTGTGGCCGGGGCCAATATCGAAGGATCGGATGGACGAGTGCGGGCGCTTGGCGCGGCGGTTTCCGGTCGGGCCTTTGCACCGAAACTTATCGAGTATCTCAAAACCAATCAGATTTCGTTTGTCGATGCGCCTGAAAACAGGGAAGAACGCGAGGCGCTGGTCAGCAACGGGATTCATCCTTTTGTTCTGGTGATTCCCCAATCCGCGGCTGGCCGGGAACTGTACCAAGTTGAACTCATTACCGACCGCACCAACCCCAAGAGCATTGCCGGTTCGGCCGAAGTGATGCGCACAATCAGCGCCTACAGCCGTATCGAAGCCGAGCGGCAGGTCACGAGCATCGGGCTTTCGGACCGCATCGTCACGCCGATCACGGTCGCGCAGATCAATGTCGGCCGGGCCCCGAACTCGGCCTATCTGTTTTATAATATGGTGCCCTCACTGGTCCTGTTTATGGTCTTTATGGGCGCTGTCTACCTTACCATCGACACCAGCGTCGGCGAGCGAGAACGGGGATCGTTGGAGCCATTGCTCACTGTCCCGGTGGCGCGCTGGGAGTTGCTGCTCGGCAAATCCCTGGCGGCGCTCCTGTTCACCGGGCTGATCGTGGCAATCAATCTGGCGGCCTTTCGAGCCTCGCTGGTGTGGGCGGTGGCCGGGGCGGAAGGTATGGCCAGCCCACCCTCGATTGGCACCTTTGTTGGTATGTACCTGGTTGCGGTCCCTCTTATGGCCCTCGCGGTCTCGATCCAGATGACCATCGCCACGCTGTCGCGCAGTGCTAAGGAAGCGCAGATTTATCTGGGTCTCTTGCCGATCATCCCGCTCGTCCCGGGCATCATTTTGGTCTTTAGTCCCGTCAACGTCGGCATCATTCAGTCATCGGTGCCGATCTTCGGTCAACTCACATTGTTCCTGGCATTGATCGGCGAACGCGATTTCAGCTTCCTCCATATTCTCCTATCGGGCTTCTCTACGCTCGTGGCAGCGGCTCTCGTGTTTTGGCTTGCGACGCGTCTGTTCTCACGTGAGAAAATGGTCTTCGGCACCTGACAACTTCCAAACCGCCTCCGCCCGGCATAACATAGGGGCATGCTTGAGATTGACGATCCTGAGGCCTTTTTGCGCCGCCTTTTGAATGCCGCCCTTGATGCCGTCGATCCCAGCAGGTTGATGCGCCAAAGCCTCCCACCAAGAGCCGAAGGCGGCCGGACATTGATCCTTGGCGCCGGCAAGGCCGCGGCAGCAATGGCTATGGTCTTCGAGGAGGCCTGGGGCGAGGAGGCCGAAGGCTTAGTTGTGGTGCCCGACGGTTATGGGCTCGAACTGGCAACCATCGAGGTTCTAAAAGCCGGCCACCCGATACCGGACCAGCGCGGCATGAATGCGGCAATCCGGGTTCTCGAAATAGCTGAAAGTCTCGAGGAAGGAGACACGCTGATCGCGCTTCTCTCAGGCGGCGGCTCGGCCCTTCTGCCGGCCCCGCGGGGAGAGGTCACTCTGGCCGAGAAACGCCAGCTCACCGAGTCCCTGTTGCATTCAAGCGCGCCGATCAGCCAGATCAATCTGGTGCGCCAAAACCTCTCGCGGATCAAGGGCGGTGGCCTCCTAAGAGCCGCCCGGCCGGCCCGGGTGCTTACTTTTGTGATCTCCGATGTGCCGGGGGATGATCCAGCGCAGGTGGCGTCGGGCCCGACCCTGCCCGGAATCGAAGCCAAGAGCTTGGCGCTCGATGTCCTGGATAATTATGGCATCGAAATTCCAGCTTCCGTTAAAGCCGTTCTAGCGGCGACCGACAATTACGAGGATGCCGAACCCTCAGAGCAGGACAGAGTACAGGTGATCGGAACCGCGACAATGGCGCTGGACGCCGCCCAGAATTTGGCGCGGCAGGCCGGCGGAGCGGTTGTCCGTTTGGGCGACGATCTTGATGGCCAAGCCAGGGACCTGGCGGCCGAACATGCCGAATTGGTGCTCGATGCCGCGCGCCATGCCGGAACACCGAGACCGATGATCTTTCTCTCGGGTGGCGAGGTCACGGTGCGCGTCAAGGGATCCGGCCGCGGAGGCCCGAACATGGAGTATCTGTTGGCCCTGGCGATCGAGCTGGACGGCCATCCGGATGTCTGGGCGCTGGCTGCTGACACCGACGGAATCGATGGTGAGAGCGGCGCGGCCGGTGCTGTAGTCGGCCCAACGGCTCTGAGGGCGGCGGCGGGAATGAATCCGGAAAGTCTTTTGGAGGCCAACGATTCGGCGACCTTTTTTGAGGCCACCGGGGGCACTTTGCGGACCGGACCGACGCGCACCAACGTTAATGATTTTAGGGCCATATTGTTGTTGTGAATGTGATAGGCTGGCCATCCGGCGAGCCGGGATAAGAAGGGGAAATCATGATCGAGATTCTCGTGTTTTTGGGACTGTTGGCGCTGCTCATTGTCTACGTCGTGGGAATCTATAACCGTCTCGTGAGATCACGAGTGCAGGTCGGCGAAGCCTGGAGCGATATCGAGGTTCAGATGAAGCGCCGCTACAATCTCATTCCCAATCTTGTCGAGACGGTCAAAGGTTATGCCGGCCATGAAAAGGAAACCTTCGAGCGGGTTGTGGCGGCCCGCAACTCCGCCATCTCGAACACCGGTACGCCGGGCGAGCAGGGGGCCAGCGAGAACATGCTGACCGGCGCCCTGAAATCACTGTTCGCGCTGTCCGAGGCCTATCCGGAACTCAAGGCCAACGAAAACTTTCAGGATCTCAGCAATCAACTGTCCGAGATCGAAGAGGTTATCCAGAAAGCACGTCGCTATTTCAACGGCTCGGTAAGCAATCTCAATACACTTGTCGAACAGTTTCCAAGCAATTTCGTAGCCGGCCAGTTCGACTTCTCGAAAGCCGAGTTTTTTGAATTGGACGAGGCCGACGAGGAAGCTCGCCAGGCGCCCAAGGTGGAGTTTTGATGCAAGACATTTGGCGCTTCCTGTTCTTTGGCCTCGCCGTTGTCCTGGCCAGTACCGTGGCCAGAGCCGAAGAGCGAATCACCAGCTTTCATGCCGAGATTCGTGTCGAGCCAAACGGTTCTCTGCTGGTCACCGAGTCGATTTCGGTAATCTCGGAAGGCCGGCGTATCCGGCGCGGCATTTACCGGGATTTTCCGACCACCTATCGGCGCCGCGACGGCAGCCAGACAAAGGTCGGTTTCGAGCTCATCAGCGCCTTGCGGGATGGCCAGCGTGAAGAGGTGGATGTCAGCCGCATGATCAACGGGCTGCGGATCAGATTGGGCCGTTCGAACACTCTCTTGCAGCCCGGAATTCATAATTACATTCTTCGCTACCGAACCAGCCGTCAGCTTTATCACGGCCCCGATACGGATGAGCTCTATTGGAACGTGACCGGCAACGGCTGGGAGTTTCCGATCGACTCGGCTTCGGCCCTGGTGATCCTGCCGCCGGGTGCAAGTATTACCAGCTATGTTGCCTATACCGGGTACGCGGGGGAGCGCGGCGGCGACTATGAGACCTTTTTCACCGAAAGCGACAGCCTTGCCTTTCGGACCACCAGAGGTTTGCAACCGCACGAGGGGCTGACAATTGTCGCCGCTTGGCCACCAGGCTTTGTCGAGCGGCCGGGTGTGGTACAAAAAGCGGCCTATTTTCTGTTGGATAACGCCGATATCTTATTGGCCTGGATCGGCTTTCTTGGACTTTTTGGTTATTACTACCTGACTTGGCGCCGGGTCGGTCGCGACCCGGCGGAGGGAACCATCATCACCCAGTACGCGCCGCCCAAGGGCGTCTCGCCGGCCGAGGCGTCGTTCCTTGTGAAAATGGACTATTCGAGCCGCGCTTTTACCGCGGCAATCGTCAATATGGCGGTTCAGGGATACCACAAGATTTCCGAGACCGGCGGTGGCAACTATCATCTCGAACGCCGGTCCAGTCGGCCGGGATTGGTGCTCAGTCAGGGCGAGCGGGCGATCGGGGTCAACCTCTATCTGGACGGTGATTTTTTGTCGGTCGATAACGACAAGTTCGAGCGCTTCCAGGCGGCTAAGGAAGCACATGAACGGGCCCTGAAGCGCGAGCACGAGCATATCCACTTTGTGCGCAATGGGAGATATTTCTACGTTGGCCTGGTAGTGGCCTTCCTGGTTTTCCTCGGGGTCGGCATTACGCTGTCCGGGTTAAAGCTGTGGCTTGTTCCGCCGATCCTGGGCATCATGATCATGGTCCCGACTTTCTATTTTCTCTTGAAGCGCCCGACCTTGGAGGGTCGCCGGATAATGGACGAAATCGAAGGCTTTAAGCGCTATCTGTCGGTGGCTGAGAAAGACCGCATGGCCTTTCACAATCCGCCCGAGCAGACGCCGGAGATTTTCGAGAAATATTTACCCTACGCAATTGCCCTCAAGGTCGAGGATCAATGGGGCGAAGCGTTCGAGGACGTGCTGAGCGCAGCGGCAATGGCCGAGGGCGAGGCTGAGTACAGCCCGCTTTGGTATTTAGGTGGCGGCCGCGGCCGCTTTCGTCCGGCCGCTTTTTCACACGGCATGGCCGCGGGCTTCTCGTCGGCTATTTCGTCGGCTTCCCAGCCGCCGTCGTCGAGCGGTTCGGGCTTTGGCGGGGGTGGTTTTTCCGGTGGCGGCGGCGGCGGTGGTGGTGGCGGCGGTTGGTAATCCCCGACCGCCTCGGTTTTGCTTGTGCCTTGGATGAGGGACGGCTAGGAAACCGGCATGGCGGGCGCATCCTTTATTCTGACTCACAATCGCCACGACCGGGCGATCGGCATTTGGCTGCTCGTGGTGGCGCTGCTGGTGTTTGTGATGATCGTCGTCGGCGGGGCCACGCGGCTGACCGAATCAGGCCTGTCGATGGTCAACTGGCAGCCGCTCAGCGGCACCTTGCCGCCGCTATCCGAGACCGATTGGCAGGAAGAATTTTCGGCCTATAAGGCCTATCCCCAGTATCTGACGGTTAATCGCGGCATGACCCTCGATGAGTTCAAAACCATTTTCTGGTGGGAGTATATGCACCGGCTTTTGGGGCGCCTTGTGGGTCTGGCCTTTGCTCTGCCGCTACTGTTCTTTATCGCCAGGGGACGAGTGCGCCGGGAGCTCAAAATGACGCTGTTTTTCCTTCTGGCCCTGGGCGGCAGCCAGGGGCTCCTGGGCTGGTATATGGTCCAGTCGGGTCTGGTGGACGTGCCGGCGGTCAGCCACTACCGGCTGGCGGCCCATCTCGGGCTGGCGCTGATCATCTTTGCCAGCCTTTTGTGGGTGTCGCTTGGGCTCTTACGGCCGGGGCAGGGCCAGGAGGACCGGAGGTTCCGCCGCACCGCAGGCTGGATGTTGGGACTTGTCGGCGCCCAGAGCCTGATGGGTGCCTTGGTGGCCGGGCTCGATGCCGGCCGGGCCTACAACACCTGGCCGCTGATCGACGGCGGGCTGGTGCCCGGGCGCATGTTCGAACTGTCGCCCTGGTGGATCAATTTCTTTGAGAATATCGCCACCGTCCAATTCGACCACCGGATGATGGCCTATGTTCTTTTGGGCCTGGCGGTTTATCTGTGGGTCCTGGCCCGCCGCCGTCCCGTGCCGCCGAGTCTGAGGACCGGGACGGGGGTTTTCCTGGTCCTGATGCTGGTGCAGGCGAGTCTGGGGATTGCCACCCTTCTGGCTATGGTTCCGGTGGGCCTGGGCACGCTGCACCAGGCGGGTGGTGTTATGGTCTTGGCGACCTCGGTATTTCTGGTTTTTGAAGCGCAACAACGGGAGGTTCAGGGATGAGCGGCCTGCATATGATCTATACGACTTGCGCCGACAAGGAAGCGGCCCTCGAGATTGCCCGTACGCTGGTTGACGAGGGGCTCGCCGCCTGCGGCAACATCATGCCGGGGCTGACTTCGGTTTTTCGCTGGCAGGGCAAGCGGAGCGAGGAAGACGAAGTAGCTCTGATCCTCAAGACCTCCGCGGGCCGGCTGGAGGCGGCTATGGCGCGAGTTGAAGAGCTACATGCCTACGACGTGCCGCTGGTCGAGGCCTGGCCGGTGGCCAAGGTCAATCAGGCTTTTCGAGATTGGGTCTTGGCCGAGACGTCGTAATATGTGCGGTATCATAATACCTCAGGCATAACTCTTTACATTTATTGCATTTTTCTGGTTGACAGCGTGAATTCCAAGGCTATATTGCGCGCCGAAATGAGGCGCCTGAGCGCCCGGCCGCTAAGGCAAAGGACAAGACAATGAAGACCTATTCCGCCAAGCCCGGTGATATTGAAAAGAGGTGGCTGTTGATCGATGCCGAAGACGTCGTCCTCGGCCGTCTAGCGGCCACCGTCGCCACCTTGCTGCGCGGCAAACACAAGCCCAGCTACACCCCGCATATGGACTGCGGCGATAATGTCATTGTGATCAATGCCAAAAAAATCCACCTGACCGGCAAAAAGCTTTCGGACAAGATTTATTACCGCCACACCGGCTATCCCGGCGGCATCAAGAGTCGGACCGCCGGCCAGATCCTTGAAGGGCGCCATCCGGAGCGCGTGGTCGCCAAGGCGATCGAGCGGATGATCCCCAGGGGCACCCTGGGTCGCCAGCAATTTCGCAATCTAAGGGTCTACGCGGGGCCCGAACATCCCCATGAGGCGCAAAAGCCCGATGTCTTCGATTTTGCATCCAAGAACCCCAAGAACAAGAGGAACCGCTAATCATGGCCGAGGAAAAGAAGGGTCTTGAGGATCTAAAGGATCTGGCGCCAGCGGCCGAAGCGGGCGACCAGACGCCGAGCCCAGAGACGCCCCTCGAGGCGGTAGAGCCCGAGGAGGCCAAGCAGAAGCTCGACGCCCAGGGCCGCGCCTATGCCACCGGCAAGCGCAAAGATGCTGTGGCCCGGGTGTGGATCAAGCCGGGGGCCGGCCGCATTATCGTCAACGGCCGCGACCAGAAGACCTATTTCGCTCGCCCGACCTTGCGGCTGATCCTCAACCAGCCGTTTGAAGTCACCAAGCGCACCGGCGCTTACGATGTCACCTGCACCGTAAAGGGTGGCGGCCTGTCGGGCCAGGCCGGGGCGGTCAAGCACGGCGTTTCAAAGGCCCTGACCTATTTCGAGCCGGAACTGCGCAAGCCTCTAAAGGCGGCCGGCTTTTTGACCCGCGATTCCCGCGTCGTCGAGCGCAAGAAGTACGGCCGCCTTTTCTTTTGGGTTGTCATACCCTATGATTTACGCCCACTCAGTGTATGGTAGGTCGTGGTTTATGAGTAAGACAGCAACGTTTCTGGCCGGGGTTCTCCTGGCTTTGATCCTGTCCATTCAAGCGGTTGCCCAGGATGAAGAACCAGTCCTGCTGATCTATGACCGGGAAATCAGAAAAATGGTCATCGGATCGGACTCGCCTATCTTTGCCTATTATCCGGACGGAGAGCTGATTTTTTGGAAGAGCGCGGGCAGGAGGGAAGGGCAGTACAAATCCGTAAATCTGAGTGGCAACCCGCTGGAAGATATACTCCTCGGCAAAATCACGGCGCTAGAGAATTCAGAAGAATACTACGGCCTGACGGATATGTTTCACGCACGGACGATGGAATTTCATGTCTCGCTGAACGGATTGCGAAAAAGCATTCAGGTTTACGGATATCGCGAAATTACCAAATCTGTTGCGGCTGCTGCACCCGAGCCTAAGAAGCCGCTCAAGGAAACCTGTGTAACCACACTGAAAATTGAGGAGGGCAAAATAACTCGGGGCGAAAAGAAATGTGGTATACCGGTGGAACTTCCACAAATCCGGCAATCCCCGACCCCCACCGAATTTACCGAATTGATCCGCTTTTTGCGCGATACGGATTGGGGCCAGGCCCAGGATTGGCAGCCGGCATATCTTGAGGTCATGGTTTGGCCATATGAATATGCGCCGGAGCAATCGATCGTCTGGCACAAGGAATGGCCCGACCTTGACTCGGAGACCACATTCCAGCGAGGGGAAGGGAGCTTCACCATTTGTTTGCCGATTCGCTTTGAGGAACAATTCCTCGATTTTCTCGGAGGCCGAAAAACAAAGGGCGCAGTCCTCATCAATGGAAAGAAAATGGCCATATCTTACAGAATTCCGTTTCCGAATGAATTCTGGTGGCGGGACTAACCTGTATGGCAGGGCCTTGAGCAATAATAGCATCCGTTGGATTGCGCGTAGTGTTTCTTCGCTTCCCTGACAGCGGGGCCGCACGAAAGAAAGTCCCCTAGATAAATCCGATTTTCTTTAGCTGGCAAAAAGCTGCAGCCCGGAGTATGGACCTCGTGATCCCCATTGGATTGGGCATTCTTATTTACATAGTATCTAGCCATTGCTACCTCCAAAGTAGATTTAAGTCTTATAAATACACCAGAAACGAGTCGAATGGAAATATGGAATAGCGGTTTGCATTCGAATTATTGTTTCCCCGACCTCGCGCATTATTGATCGGCCGGAAAGGATCGGCGATGCTAGGTTTGCGCCTGCTTTGATGGATCCCCGAAACCTCAAGGGAGCGGCCGTGTGAAGCCTGTCCACCTGATCTGTGCCGCCTTGTGCCTCCTGTTTACCGTTTTGGTCCCCTCGCTGGCCAAAGCCCAGACGGCTATGGACGGCGAAGCGAGCCGGGCCGAGCTTTTTCTCGAGGTCGAAGACATCGCGCCCGGCCGACCTTTCTGGTTGGCCTTGCGGATCGCGCCGGACGCCGGCTATGCCACCGCCTGGCGCAACCCGGGCACTGAAGTGTCGCCCCCCAACCTCTCCTGGAGCTTGCCGGAGGGGTTTTTGCTGGGTGAGGTGCATTGGCCGTCGCCGCGCATTCTGGGCCCCGATGTACCGCTGGATTACGGCTATCGTGGCGCCATCACGGTCCTCCAGGAGATTATTCCACCTAAACAGCTGACGGCGGGTGTTGAATTGACTCTGGCCCTTGACGCCAGCTGGCCGCTGTGCCGGGCCGAATGCGTCGTAGAGAACGGCCGCTTTGAATTGCAAATGGTACCGGGGGAGGGCCAGCCGCTGGCCGCCAACGCAATGATCTTCCAGGCGGCCCGGGCCAGGCTGCCCTTGGCCTCGCCGTGGCCGATCCAGGTTGCGGTCGAGAACGAGACCTTCGATCTGACCCTGTGGATGGATGCGGAGGAGGCCACGAATGTCGAGACCATCCGCTTCATGCCGCTGATGGGGCGTCTGGTGGGCGAAGAGGGCGAGTTGCGGATGGATAAGGAGCGCGGCGGCTTTCACTTGCGGGTCGAGCGCCAGTCCGGTCCCTATATCGATGAGGTCGAGGGGCTGATCCTGATTTTCTGGGCCGGCAAGGAGCCGCGCGAAGCCTATCTAATCAGGGCCAAGAACTCGGTCTCGGAGCGCCAGGAGCTGAGCCTCGCCAAATCACGCTCGAGCCTCGATCTCGATTTGTGGCTGGCCCTTGGATTCGCCTTCCTGGGTGGTCTTATCCTCAATCTGATGCCCTGCGTGTTTCCGGTCCTGACGATCAAAATTTTCGCCTTGGTCAAATCTTCCAGCCGCCCGCCGGCCGAGATCAAGCTCGACGGGCTGGCCTACACAGCCGGCATTCTTGTCAGTTTCCTGGCCGTCGGGATTATTCTCATGCTGGTGCGCGGCCTTGGTTTACAGGTCGGTTGGGGGTTCCAGTTGCAATCGCCCGCCTTCGTCATCTTTTTAAGCCTTGTCTTGACCGCGGTCGGTCTGAACTTTTCCGGCCTCTTTACTCTACCCTCGGCCCTGGCCAGCCTGGGACAGGGTCTGGCCGGCAAGGAAGGGGCGAGCGGCGCCTTTTTTACCGGCACCCTGGCCACCGTTGTGGCAACACCGTGTACGGCGCCCTTCATGGCGCCGGCCATAGGTTTTGCGCTGGCCCAGGCGGGCGTGGCCGCGGTTGGCGTCTTCCTAGCCCTGGGGCTGGGGCTTGCCGCACCCTATCTCGTGGTTAGTTTTGTGCCCGCCGCCTACCGGATGTTTCCCCAGCCCGGTCCGTGGATGGAACAACTCAGGAAAATTCTCGCTTGGCCGATCTATGCGACCGCCATCTGGCTCTTGTGGGTGCTCAACAATCAAACCGGCAGCGAGGGTCTGGTTTTGGCCATCGCGGCGCTGGTCGGGCTTTTCCTTTTGATCTGGGTCTGGAGGGCCGGCCAAAGGCAACTGCGCAGATCCTTTAAGATGGCGGTGACGGGTCTCCTGGCCCTGGTGCTTGGTGTCCTCATCATCAACGCCAGCCGGATCGCACCGCCGGTCGCGGTGGCCGGACCCGAACTCCAAGGCGTTGAGACCATGGCCTATGACCAAGAGACGGTCAGAAATCTGCGTCTTCAGGGCAAAGGTATTTTTCTGAACGTCACCGCGGCATGGTGCATTACCTGCATAGTCCAGGAAAGGCTGGTGTTCGACTCGGCGCAATTTGCCGAGTTCCTGAGCGAAAACAATATCGTCTTTATGACCGCCGACTGGACCAACCCCGATCCGGAGATAACCGACCTTCTGGATCGCCATCGCCGCAGCGGCATTCCCTTCTATCTCTATTATCCGGGCACGCCCCTTGGTCTGCCGGTCGAACTGCCGGTGATTCTGACCATGAATATCATCAGGGAAACCATTTCTCCGTACCTTGAGCCGCGCTGAGCGAACTTGCGGCTGAATGGCCCTGTGCTATTCTGCCCCTCGGCAAAAGAGGAGCGGATGATGGAGGGGTTCGATCTGTTGGCGGTTGGACTGGGGATGTTCTTCGGGGTCCATCTGATCAGCGGCATTCATGAATTGCGCACACCGGTAACCGCAATCATGGGGCAGGCGGGCTATCGGATGACCCACGCGCTGTTTGCCATCGGGGGCCTCGTCCTGGTCGGCATGGGATATGCGGACGCACCCTTCGTGCCGCTTTATGAGCCGCCCTCCTGGGGCGCCTCGATCACACTTCTGGTCATGCCCGTGGCGATCATTTTCCTGATCGGCGGTCATCTGTCCAAGGATATCAAGCGGGTCACCCGACATCCGATGCTGTGGGGGATTACGCTTTTTTCGGCCCTCCATCTTCTGGCCAATGGTGACAAGGCCGCGGTGATGATATTCGCGCCGTTTCTGGTTTACGGGCTCTTGGCCATGTGGCTCACCGACCGCAAGAAGCGTCTTGGCGATGCCGAGGGATGGGAAAAAGATAGCCGCCAAACCTCCGTCTTTCCCTTTGTGGCGATGCGGCAGGGACGGGCCGGCCCGCCGGCCGGCGACAAGGGCCTCAAAGCCGTGCTCATCGGGCTTGTGGTCTATATTCTTTTGGCCTACGGCCACCAATGGCTGATCGGCGTTGCCTTGCCAATCGGCTAGAGAGCCCCGCGAGATTCGGCTTCGTGTTGCCGGGCCAGTAAATTACGAATGTCGATTAGAACCGCCAGGCCGCCGAACAGGAAAACGGCAGTGAGAGGAACGGCAACAATGGCCACCAAGATTATGATCGCCACTTGGCCGCCGCCCAGATAAGGGTTGGTAACGATCATCGCGATAGCTCCGACAAGACCGGCGAGAATGTAAAGGATTGCAAGGATCGGTATAAGTTTGCCCAGCGCATTTGCCAGAAGCCTGTTGCATTTGTCAAAGAACCCCGTCTTTTCCACCCTTGGTTTGATGGCAAGCGAGCGGCAAGCATAGGGCTGGCTTCGACGAGATAGAGGCAGGATTTCAAAAAGGAAAGGCCGGGTCCGAAGACCCGGCCCTGATTTCATTTACGATCCATCAAGCGCTTAGATGAATGCGTTCTGCGCTTGCACCATGGCAAAAAGCATGGGAATCGAAAGCAGCGTATTGGTCCGTGAAAAGAGCATCGCCTTGCGGGCCGCGGCGGGTTTGGCGTCGGCGTCTGCATCGACGAGACCCAGCGCAATTTTTTGATTGGGCCAGATGATGAACCAGACGTTGAAGGCCATGATTATGCCAAACCACATGCCAATCCCGAGCATCGTCAGGCTGGCAGATCCACCGCCGACGCCGAGCATCATGGTCTCTTCGGCGTAGCCCATCCGATAGGCCAGCAGAAGACCGAAGAATATGGTCGCAGCGGCCCCCCAGCGGAACCAGAACAGGGCTTCCGGCGCGATATGTTTACCGATCGCGGGTTTCAGCTCATCGGGTATCTTGGGCATGATCGGGATTTGAACAAAATTAAAATACCACAGAAGTCCAATCCACATGACGCCCGAAAGGACGTGAAGCCAGCGGATCATAAAATTCCAAAAGTTAGCGTCGCTTAAAATATCCATTGTTCCACCCCCCCTATTCGCCGATTAGTTTTTTAATCGAGGACTGGAGATCGGGCTCGCCCGCGATCATCGGCGCCAGCACCACCATGATGACGGTCAAAACGATGCCGGCGATGATCGTATTTTGTAGCGACTCAAGTATCTTTGCCATTTGTATTCCCCTCATGTTGGTGCCAGGAAGGCATCCGCGGTAAGCTTACCACAGTCATTCCCGACCGTAAAAGTCCGAATGTCAGGATTGCCCGAAGCGCCTTTCAATCAGCCGTGGTGCGGCTTGAGCTAAGCGCTTTGAGGATCATGTCCCAATGCTTGAGGCCGGCGTAGAACTGCTCGACCTTGACATGTTCGTTCATGCCATGAGCGTTGGCGCCGCGCGGATTGGAAAACAGACCGTTCACGCCGTAGGTCGGAATGCCGGCGTTGCGGACATGAAGACCGTCTGTGGCGCCTGTGGACATGGTCGGCAGAATTGGAATGCCCGGGTAGCGAGCCTCGACGGCCATTTTGACCGCGCTCATAACATCGGCCCGGAGAGGCGAGGGGTCGCTGGGCACCGGTTCATTGTCGCGGCTGATCGAAACCTGCGGATCGGCGACGATTCGATTCAAGGTTGCTTCGACCTCTGCGGCCGCCAGGCCGGGCATAATGCGGCAATTAACGGTGGCCCGCGCGGATTGCGGCAAGGCGTTGTCCGCATGGCCGGCCTCCAGGCGGGTCGCGACGCAGGTCGTGCGGATCATGGCGTTGTACCAGGGATCCTTGCTTAGTTCCTTGATTGAGCGCTTGCTCGGCCGGGCAGATGCGAGCGAGCGGATATGGCGCGCTAGCTGGCCCCGCTCAAGCTTTGCAAGCTCGCGAAACAGGCCCTTCGTGGTCGCATTGAACACGGCCTGGAACCGATAATCCGCGATCCGGTTAAGGGCCTTGCTCAGGCTGTAAATGGCGTTGTCGCGCCGTGGTCGTGAACTGTGGCCGCCCGGGTTTATCACTTCGAAATTGAAGGTCAGATACATCTTCTCGCTGGTCTGCAGGCCGTACGAGTATCCCGCGCCGCCCTTTGTCGTGCCGCCCCCAGCGTCTGAATTGAGTGCGAATTCGGCCTCCTGCAATTCAGGAAGACCGGTAATCAACCATTTGATCCCGTCGCCGTTGGTCTCTTCGTCACCGGTCAGGAGCATGATCAGATCACGGTCGGGCACAAAGCCTTCATCCTTGAATCTCAAAAGCGTAGTGACCAGATGCGCCGCCCCGGCCTTGTTGTCGGCCACGCCGCGTCCGATGAACTCGCCATTCACTTGGTTGAGCACGAAAGGGTCCAGGGTCCAGTCGCTTTTCAAAGCGTCCACAACGTCGATATGGGCCAGGAGGAGAATCGGTTTCTTTTCGCCCGGGCTGCCCCGCAGGCGTACCACGAGGTTGCCGATGTCCGGCCGCGGTCCGACCAGAACCTGCACATCCTCAGCCGGAAAGCCGGCGGCCAGGAACCGCTCGGCAACCGCCCGCACCAGCCCCTCGGTGGTGCCCATGCCGTCGACACTACGTATCGCGACCATTTCGGCCAGAATCTCTCGCGCCACGGCCCGGGTCTCACTGTCGCTCATGGCCCGAGCAGAAATCGGCGCCATTGCCACAGCGATCACCAAAGTGGCCAGTCTGCCAATCCGCAAGGTCTTTAGGCTGGAACTCACTTGTCTGTTCTACTCCCGATCCGGTCCGAGCGGCTTCTCGGCGTCCTTCGGCGCATTAAAACGGCCTTCGTATTCAGCCGCCAGATAAGCGAAAGCCGCGTAGGCCGCGACGTTCTGATCGAGCGTCTTGGCATCGACCTTATCCAGCGTATCATCGGCGCTGTGGTGAAGATCGAAATAATCGGTGCCGTCCTGACGGAGGCCGAGGACCGCCATTCCGGCCGCTTGGAGAGGGATCAGGTCCGGGCCACCAAAGCCGGTGCCGTCACCAAACTCGATGCCCAAAGGCTCCAATACCCGCCAGATCTCGCGCATCACCGGCAGCGCCGCTTCAGCCACGCCGGGTTGGAAGGCCCAGATGCGGCCGGCTCCGAAATCCGATTCGGCGCCGATGATATGGTTTTGTACTTCGTCCTTGTGGGCTTCCAAATAAGCCCGGGCTCCGAACAGCCCTTGTTCCTCGGCCCCGAAGGCGACCACCCTGATGGTCCGGCGCGGGGGTTCTTCGAGCTCCCCGATCATCGCCCCGGCGGCCATCGTGATCACCACCCCGGCGCCATCATCGACCGCCCCGGTACCGAGATCCCAACTGTCCAGATGGCCGCCGATAATCACCACCTCCTGCGCTGCCTCGCGGCCGGTAATCTCGCCGATCACATTGGCCGTCTCGATGGTTCCCAAATCCCGGTTCAGCACTTTAAGGCGCAAGATCACCGGCTGACCGCGTTCGATCTGACGCACCAAGATATCGGCATCGGGGTTTGACAGGGCGGCGGCGGCAATCCGCGGCACGCCGTCCTGATAAGTCAGCCCGCCCGTATGGGCAAGGCGATGATTATCCGTGCCGATCGAGCGGATGACGATCGCCAGCGCCCCTTTCTTGGCCGCTTCGGAGGGGCCATCGCCGCGCGCACCGACCGCCGAACGGTAGCCGGAGCCGTCGCGGAAGCGCTCCATGCGGTTTGAAATAAAGACGATCCGCCCTTTGACCAGCGCCGGATCGGCGGCCATCAGATCGGCCAGGGTGGCAAAATGGGCGACCTCGGCTTCGATGCCGCCGGCCGGTGTGGAGACGCTCCAGCCCAGCGATGTGATGACCAGCTTCTGGGGATAGGGGGAGACGATCTCGGCTGCGGCCGAAACCCTGACCCAGCCCGGCATGGTGAAGGTCTCAACCCAGACCTTGTCGTAGCCCAGGGCCCTGAACTTGGCTGCGGTCCAGGCGATGGCCCTGGCGTCGCCTGGCGTGCCGGGAAGGCGCGGTCCCACCTCGGTGGTCAGCGATTCAAGAAGCGTATAGGCGCCGCTGCCGGCCAGCGCCGCGTCTCTCAGGCCCGCAGCAATCGTCTTAGCCTCGGCGGCGATCAGATTGGTCTCGACCGCCTTGACTTCTTCCTCGGGAGCCTCGCTTGCCTCCTCGCCACAGGACCACAACCCCAGCGCCAGCGCTGTAACAAGAATCCGTTTCATGAAATCTTCCCCGATGTCGTCACTGAACTCACTCTTCCCAGGGCAGACTAGACGCCGGCGCTCCAGGCATCAATGGCTTTGAGGGCGCGGGCCGAATGGGCCGGACGGCGTTCCTTCTTTTTAATGCGCCCTTCGAGCGGCGGGAAGAGACCGAAATTGATATTCATCGGCTGGAAGGTTCGGGCGTCGGCGCCGCCGGTGATATGAGCAAGCAATGCCCCCATGGCACTCTCGGGTGGGGGCGCCGTGAGCGCCTTGCCGGAGATTTCGGCTGCCGCAAAACGCCCGGCCAGCAGGCCGATGGCGGCCGATTCCACATAGCCTTCGACCCCGGTAATCTGGCCGGCAAAGCGCAGCCGCGGCTCGGCCTTAAGCCGCAGTGTCCCATCGAGCAGCTTGGGGCTGTTTAAAAAGGTGTTGCGATGCAGTCCGCCGAGGCGCGCGAACTTTGCCGCCTCCAGGCCCGGGATCATGCGGAAGACGCTCGATTGCTCGGCGTATTTCAGCTTGGTCTGAAAGCCGACCATATTGTAGAGCGTGCCCAGCTTGTTATCCTGGCGCAATTGCACCACCGCATGCGGGCGATTTCCAGATCGGGGATCGCGCAGGCCGACAGGCTTCATGGGCCCGAAGCGCAGGGTTTCGGGGCCGCGGGCCGCCGTCACCTCGATCGGCAGGCAGCCCTCGAAATAGGGCGTGTCCTTTTCCCAATCCTTGAACTCGCTCTTCTCGCCCTCGAGAAGGGCCGCCACGAAGGCTTCGTATTGGTCCCGATCCATTGGGCAATTGATATAATCCGCCCCGTCCCCCTTGTCGTAACGCGACTGGAACCAGGCGACGTCAAAATCGATGCTGTCCTTGTAGATGATCGGCGCGATGGCATCGAAAAAGGCCAGCTCGTCTTCACCGGTGAGCGCCGCGATAGCCTCCGAAAGGGCCGGCGAAGTCAGCGGCCCGGTGGCGACGATGACGCTCGCCCAGTCCTCTGGCGGCAGGCCAGCCACTTCACGCCGCTCGATGGCCACCAGGGGATGGTCTTCGAGCGTCTTGGTGACGCGCCCCGAAAAATCGTCGCGATCGACCGCCAGCGCCGAGCCGGCCGGCACCTTCGAGGCATCGCCGGCCGCCATGATCAGGGAATCGAGGCGTCGCATCTCCTCGTGCAACAGGCCCACTGCGTTGTTCTCATGATCGTCGGAGCGAAAGGAGTTTGAGCATACCAGCTCGGCCAGGCCGGCGGTCTGGTGCGCTGCGGTGCCGCGCTCGGGCCGCATCTCGTGGAGGACCACCGGCTGACCGGTCTTGGCGATTTGCCAGGCCGCCTCGGAGCCGGCCAGACCGCCGCCGATGATATGAATGGCATCGTGCTTTCCCATGCCGACCTACATAGGCGAGGCGGCTGATCGAGGCAACGGCAATGGTGCCTCAAGCACCACTCTCGGGGCTTGGGCCAATGGCTTTTCCCTGCTAGGCTGCGGGGCGCGGCCTGGTTGGGGACACGGCGATGGACGAAACCGTATTGACATTAGGCCGGGCCTTGCTTCTGCCCCAGACGGTCTGGCGGGCGGCCAAGGTCTCGCTGCTGATCGGTACCCTACTGGTGCTGATCAATCAGGGCGATCTCATACTGGCCGGCGTGTGGCCGTCCCTGTGGAAGATTTTGCTGACCTACTTGGTGCCTTACGGGGTGACCAGCTATGCCGCCGCCGCCACGGCCTGTGACCTCCCGGCTGCCAATGCTTCAGCCCCAAGCGACGAAGGAGACGTCTCATGACGATGCTCAGATATCTGTTGACAGGTCTCGTTTTCGCCTGCCTTGCCGGAGCCGCTCAGGCGGCCGATGTTGTCTATCTGGTGCGCCACGCCGAAAAAATAGCCGATGGAACCTCGGATCCAAAACTCACCGATGAGGGCAGGGCCCGGGTGTGCAATCTTCAAGGCTTCTTTGCCGGCAAAGGTCTGACGCATGTTCTCTCAAGCGACTATCATCGTACCCGGGATACCGCGACGCCGCTGGCCAAATCCCTGGGCCTCAAAGTCGAGGAGTACGATCCAAAGCATCAGGTGGTGTTGGCGATGATGCTCAAAAACAAGCCGGGGACCTATCTGATCGTTGGCCACAGCAATACTTTGCCCGAATTGTCCTTGGTCCTGGGTGGCGACGATATCGGCCCCTGGGGCGAGAATGAATACGACCAGTTCTTCGAGCTCCGCTTCGCGGGTGGCGAGGTGACGACCACCAAGCATCAAAGCGACGCCCAATGCCCCGTGCTGGCTGAATAGGACCCGACCGGAATGGAATTGATCGTCGAGACGCTCAAAGGCCAGCACGTCACCCTGGAGCCCATAAGAGAGGATCACAGAGAGGCCCTGCGCCGGGTCGCAGCGGACGAGGATATCTGGACCTATATGCCCCGGAACGCAGCCGGAGACTATTTCGATGAATGGTTTAATATAGCGCGTGAACTCACTGATAATAAAACAGAAATTGGGTTCGTGGTACGCTGTAATGGCGAGGGTGACGTGGTTGGCTCTACGCGCTATCTGAACCTCGCTCCGGTGCATGACTGCCTGGAGATTGGCCATACTTTTTACGCCCGGGACGTTTGGGGCACCAAGGTCAATCCGGCCGCCAAACTTCTTCTTATGAGCCATGCCTTCGAGGTCATGAGTGCCAATCGGATCGAGTTGAGGTGCAATGCCCTGAACGCCCGATCAAGAGCGGCGATCGAAAAGCTGGGCGCCCAATTCGAGGGAATCTTGCGGGAAAATATGCTTTTGCCCTCGGGCCGCCGGCGGGACACTGCGGTTTACGCCGTCCTCAAGTCCGACTGGCCCCGGGTGCGGGCCGGGCTGCGGAAGCGTCTCAACGCCTGACCAAGACCCAGACTAGCGCCGTTGAATGTGTTGCTGCAGGTTCGCTTGCCCTTTCCCGGGGCCGCCGCTAGAATCGCTCCCTATTCATTTTTCCAGAGAATCCAGGGGGAATTTCATGTCGAAGGAAAGCATTCGGGCCATCGTTATTCGTTGGTCGGTGGCGCTCGGGGTCTTTTTCGCCATCATTGGGCCCTATGTAGCCTGGGCCAATAAGGACAAATGGGATGTCAATAACCCACCCGGCGAGATCAGAGATGTCTCGATCGATGTAAGCGAAGGCACCTGGATGAGCCTTGATGTGTCGCCCGACGGCAAAACCATTGCCTTCGATCTTCTGGGCGACATCTATCTTGTGCCGATCGAGGGCGGCACGGCCAAGGCGATAACCAAAGGCTTCGCCTGGGACATCCAACCGCGCTTTTCGCCTGACGGCTCGAAGATCGCCTTTACTAGCGACCGTGGCGGCGGAGACAATATCTGGATCATGGACGCCGACGGCTCAAACCCCCGGCAGGTGACCAAGGAATCGTTCCGCCTGCTCAATAATCCGACCTGGAGCCCCGACGGTCGCTTTATCGCCGCCAGAAAGCACTTTACGTCGCGGCGCTCGTTAGGCGCCGGGGAAATCTGGCTCTATCATCTGGGCGGCGGAGATGGCGTACAGCTCAATAAAAAACCCAACGATCAGAAGGACTTGGGCGAACCTATGTTTTCGCCGGACGGCAAATACGTCTATTTCAGCCAGGACACGACGCCCGGCAAGACTTTTCAGTACAGCAAGGATTCGAACACCCAGATTTACCAGATCCGGCGCATCGATCTGTCGAACGGCAAGATCGAAAACGTGATCAACGGTCCGGGCGGCGCAGTGCGTCCGACGCCTTCGCCAGACGGCAAATATATGGCCTTTGTGCGCCGCATCCGGGCCCGCAGCGCCCTGTTCCTCAAGGACATGGAGTCCGGACGGGTGTGGCCGATCTACAAAGATCTGGACATGGACATGCAGGAAACCTGGGCCGTCCATGGCGTCTATCCGAATATGGACTGGCTGCCCGATAGCGCCTCCGTGGTCTTCTGGGCCGGCGGCAAGATTCGCCGCATCGATATCAAGACGCAGGAAGTCACCGAGGTGCCCTTCCGGGTCCGCGACAAGCGGCAGGTTATCGACGCGCCGCGCCACAAGATCGTCGTGGCGCCGGACGTGTTCCCGGCCTTGATGATCCGCGATGCCGAGATCTCACCGGACGGCAGCCAGGTGGTCTACGAGGCGCTTGGCCATATCTATATGAAATCCTTGGCCGGCGGTTCGCCCGAGCGGCTGAGCGAAGTCACGGATCACTTCGAAGCCTTCCCGAGTTTTGCACCGGACGGCAAGAGCATCGTCTACGTGGCCTGGGACGATGAAAAACTGGCCACGATTATGAAGCTCGAGCTGGCCAGCGGCGTGACATCGCCCCTGACCACCGAGCCCGGCCATTACATTGACCCGCGTTTTGCGCCCGATGGTAGCCAGGTCGTCTTCCGGAAGGTCCGCGGCGGCGGTCTGGTCAACCCTGACTGGTCGGTCGAGGCCGGCCTTTTCAAGGTCAGCAGCGACGGTGGCGCGATCGAGCGCATCACCAAGGACGGCGGCCAGGGTCCGCATTTTGGCACTCCGGCCGACCGGGTGGTCTATGGCCACGACAGGAAGGACAAGCATTACCTGGTCAGCAGCAATCTCGATGGCACCGAAACGCGGGACCTGGTGGTCTCTGAATTTGCCCGCGAGTTCCAGCTTTCCCCCGACGGCAAATGGCTGGCTTGGGTCGAGAATTATCATGTCTATGTGGCGCCGATGTCGGTGGTCGGCAAGGCCATTAAGGTCGGGCCGAAAGCCAAGACGGTACCGGTCACCAAGGTCAGCCGCGACGGCGGCCAGTACTTGAGTTGGACCGCCGACAGCGGCCGGCTTTTCTATACCCTCGGGCCGACGCTTTTCGAGATCAAGATTTCGCAAGTGGCCGCCGCCGCAGCCGATCCCGACGAGAAGTTCGAAGCTCCCAAGAAGGGCACAAATCTGGGCTTTGCGGTCGAGGCCGAAAAGCCTCAAGGTACCCTCGCCCTGGTTGGTGCCCGGATCGTGACCATGGATAAGGACCTTGGCGTGATCGAGCATGGAACGATTGTCATAAGAGCCAACCGTATCAGCGCCATTGGTCCGGCAGGGGAGGTCAATGTACCGAGCGATGCCACCGTGGTTGATCTTGCCGGCAAGACCATCATTCCGGGATTGATCGATATCCACGCCCACGGCGGACAGGGCCGGGCCGGGATTGTGCCCGAGCAGAACTGGCACAATCTGGCCACCCTGGCGCTTGGCGTGACTACGACCCATGATCCTTCGAACCGCTCGAGCCACATCTTCGCGGCCGGTGAAATGCAGCGGGCCGGACTGATCGTCGCACCGCGAATCTTCTCGACCGGCGAGATTCTATACGGCGCCCGCCATGAGCTGACCGCCTTTATTGAGACGCTCGATGATGCCCGAGCCCACGTGCGGCGCCTCAAGGCGATGGGTGCGATCAGCGTCAAGAACTACAATCAACCGCGCCGCAATCAGCGCCAGCAGGTGGTCACCGCGGCCCGCCAGGAAAAGATGATGGTGGTGGCTGAAGGGGGCTCGCTCTATCACCTGGATATGACCATGGTGGTCGACGGCAATACCGGGATCGAGCATTCGCTGCCCCAAGGCGCCATATACGAGGACGTCAAACAGCTGTGGTCACAGACTAACGTCGGCTACACGCCGACCATGGTGGTCGGCTACGGCGGCATCGCCGGCGAGCGCTATTGGTACCAGCATACGGAGGTGTGGAAGCATCCGATCCTGTCGCAACTTGTGCCGCCGGATGTGCTGAACCCACGCTCGGTCCGCCGCGTCATGGCGCCGGAGGAGGACTATTTCGCGCACAAGGACAATGCGCGTATCGGCAAACAGCTGATGGACTTGGGGGTCTATGTGAACATCGGCGCCCACGGCCAGCGGGAGGGCCTGGCTTCGCACTGGGAAATGTGGATGTTCGCCCAGGGCGGAATGAGCCCGCTGGAAGCCCTGATGACGGCGACCGTCAATCCGGCCAAATATATGGGTCTTTTCGACGATATCGGCTCGCTGGCCAAAGGTAAACTGGCCGACCTCGTGGTCCTCGACGCCGATCCGCTGGCCGATATTCGCAACAGCGACAAGGTCCACCGGGTGATGCTCAACGGGCGGCTCTATGATCCAATGACCATGAATGAGGTGGTAACCGGCGAGCGCAAAAGCCTGCCCTTCTACTGGAAAAAGTAGACTCGACTAGGATTGGGATTCCTCGGCCCGGATGGCGACGAAGCGGTCGATAACCGTGGCCGCGACCAAGTCGCCGGTGACGTTCAGCGCCGTCCTGAACATATCGAGGATTCGATCCACGGCCATCACCAGCACCAGTCCTTCAACTGGAATATTGAGCGCTGCGAGCATCACCGCGAGGATCGGAATGGCACCACCGGGCAGCCCCGGCGCGCTGAAGGAAGTGGCGAAAGTCAGGCCCAGCAAGGTGAGCATCTGTGCTGTCCCCAGGTCCTGGCCGAAGACCTGTGCCAGGACCACCACCACAACGGCCTGAAAGACCACCGAGCCGTCACTATTGAAGGTCGCGCCAGTGGATATTACAAGACGCGCCGTGGGCCGGGAAACGCCGAGCCGCTCCTCGGCCGCCTTCAAGGTCACGGGCAGCGTCGCGGCAGACGAGGTGGTGGCAAAGGCGACCAGAATCGGTGCCATCACCGCTTTGAAGAAGCCTTTGATCGGCCGCCGCGCCACAAAATGCAGCACCGCCAGATAGGCCGCCAGGAGAACGGCCAGGGCGACGAGCACGGTCAGGACGTATTGGCCCAGGCCAAAGAAGGCCCGTGGACCCAGATCGGCTATCAGCTGGACGAGCAATCCGAAGACGGCAAAGGGTGCAAAGCGCATCAGCCAGGTGACGATGGCCAAAAGCGCGGCGCGCCCGGCGCCAAAGATATCAAGCAACACCTGCTTTTGTTGCCGGGGTAGCGCAGGTATCGCCAAACCGAAGATGGCCGAACCGACGATAATCTGCAAAAGACTGCCGCGGACCATCATGGCCACCGGATTGGTTGAGATCAGGCCGACGATCATATCTGGTATCGAGCCGGTCTGGCCAACGCCAGCACTGGATTCGGGCGGGCCAAGGACGGCACTTAACAACCCCAAATCCAACGACCGGCCCGGCGCGATCACCTGAGCGACCAAAACTCCGATCACCACGGCAATCGCCGTTGTGGTGAGGAAATAGCCAATCATTCCCAGGCCGAGGCGACCGGTGATGGCCAGTTTCGCCGATTCAACAATCCCCAGGACAACCGAAACAATCACCAGGGGCACAACGAGGAACCGCAAAAGATGCAGGAACAAATTGCCTGGCAGCGCGAGCCAGCTGATGATTTGTGCGTTTAGGCGTGGCTCGGTTGTCTCGACGATGGGCCCGAGAAGATATCCGGCCAGCGCCCCCAGAACCATCGCTATCAGAATCCGATGCCATAATTGGCCCATCATTGTGCTCCTACATCCTGATCAATGAGCTTGAGAGCTGTGGGATATTGTCTAAACTTCGGCCCTGAGATCAAGGAGAAAAGAGTACGTGAAGCGCCGCCTCTACAAATGGACGCCTTTGGCGTTGGCCTTAATGCTGGCGATGCCGGCGGTTGCAGCCACCTTTGGCGATGGTGTAACGGCCTACAGCCTCCAGCAATATGAGACCGCTCACAAGATCTGGCTCGAGCTTGCCGAGGCGGGGGATGGCCAGGCTCAGTACAGGCTGGCCGAGCTCTATGAGTTTGGGTTTGGGATTGAGCAGGACAGCGCCAAGGCAGCCCAGTGGTATCTTCGGGCGGCCGAGGGCGGTGACGGACAGGCCCAACTCGCTTATGCCTATCTGCTCCTGGGTGGCCGCGGCACCGAAGAGAATAAGGCGGAGGCCGCTGTGTGGTTTCGCCGCGCCGCCAGAAAAGGAAACGCCAAGGCGCAATTTGAATTGGCCACACTCTATTTCCTCGGTGAGGGTGTAGACAAAAATCTACGGGAGGCATTGCGCTGGTTCGAGATGGCCCGCGCCAATTTCCCCGGAGTGGCGGATCGTAACAGGACGGCGGATATTTTGGAGCGCCTAAAAGTGATGCTCGAGGAAGAACCCGAGTCCTGACCGCGCATCTCCCTGAACAACGGTTTGGCGCTGAGCCGATCGGATTTTGCGGTCGCTGCTCTAGACCTTTGCGGCAAGCTGCGTAGAATGCTTAGGGATAAGAAATGTCAGGCAGGCCGGAGAGGGAAAATGATCAAATCCCTTACAGCGATCGCAGCAAGTCTTGGTTTTCTGGCCTTGCTGGCCGTGCCAGCCAGCGCGGTTGAGCACTTGACTTCGTCGGCCGAGACACGGGCCGAGCTCGAGGCCCTGATCGCCAACGATGATCGACCCGATCGACATAAGGCGCGCGACCAGTACCGTCACCCCTTCGAAACACTTACCTTTTTCGGCCTCGATCCGGAGATGACCGTGGTTGAGATTTGGCCTGGCGGCCAGGGCGGCTGGTACCGCCGCATCCTGGAGCCGCTGCTGGCCGGTAGGGGCCGCTACATTCCGCTTTTCGAGCGCACCGACTTTCCGGACGAGGTCGATGACGTTCCCTACGGCGAGGTTGATCTGGTGCTCGTTTTCCGGGCCCACGGTTTCATGATCTATAATGAGCCGGCACAGGAGCACGTCGACGCGCTTTATAAAATGCTCAAGCCCGGCGGCATATTCGGGATCGTTGACCACGCGGGCGACGAAAACATTCCACAGGATCCCAAGGGTGTGAATGGCTATGTCAACGAAAGCCACTTTTTCATGCTCGCCAAGCGGGCCGGTTTCTGCCTCCTCTCGGTCAGCGAGGTTAATCGCAATCCTAAAGATACCAAGGACCATCCCAACGGAGTCTATTCGCTGATGCCCTCCCTGTGGGGCTCGAGAGGCAGCCAAGAGGAAGAGACCAAATGGCGGGCCATCGGCGAAAGCGACCGTTTTACGCACAAATACTACAAGCCCGAGGGCCACACTTGCGCCCCCTAGGCAAAGGTCTTCAGGTGCTTGAGCGACTGCAGGCGCGCCACCGCCGCGGTCTCAAGAGCCTGTGGGCTGCCGGCACGCTGATCATCCTTATTCTGTCGTTATTGCCTAAGGACATAATGATCCCTGAACCACCGTTTTCCGACAAAATTGCCCATTTTCTGGCTTATGGGGCGGTCACCTGGGTCGGTGCCATTGCTGCTTCCACCCTCAAGCGGCGGGTTTACCTTGGCTTGGCCATGCTCGCCCTGGGCATTCTTCTGGAGGTTGCCCAGGCCTTTGTGCCCGGCCGGACGCCGGAAATGTTCGACGGGGTGGCGAATCTTGGCGGGGTAGCGGGCGGCATCTTCTTGGCCCAATGGCAGAGGCGGCGTCAGGTCCGAACCTAGAGCAAGCGGTCTCGATCGAGACAATCCCGGCTTGGCCGGGCAACGCCCATTGACCCCACGGGCGGCCCTCCTATCTTTCATCGTGCTTGCCGCCGCCATTGCCCTGCGCCTAGACTGGTGATCGATCAAAGAATGAGAACTGTGCCGCTGGCCCGGTCACGCTTGCGGGTGCGGCATATTGCTGGGGGTGGTGGTCGCCATGCGGCTTCTCGATGCAATGCTGAGCCGATTTGTCCAGACGGGCACGCTTCGCATTATTGACGCCGATGGTACCTTGCACGTTTATGGCGGCGCCAAAGGACCCGAGGTCACACTTCGCTTCAAGGATCCAAAACTTCACCGGAGCCTCTTCCTTAACCCCGAGCTGCGGATCGGCGAAGCCTATATGGACGGCTCACTGACGGTCGAAGAGGGGTCGCTGCGTGAGCTTTTACTGATCTTCGCCCTGAACCGCGATAATCTTCGCGATCAACCGGTACAAAAACTGCTGCGCAGCACATACAAACGTGTCCGCTCGTTTTACCAGCGCAATTCCTTAGGGCGCTCACGGGCCAACGTGGCCCATCATTACGATCTTTCGAATGAGCTTTATAAATTATTTCTCGACGACGGGCTCAATTACTCATGCGCTTATTTCACCAGCCCGGGACAAACTCTGGAAGAAGCGCAGGCGAACAAACTTCGCCACATTGCCGCCAAGCTGGATCTGCGGCCGGGCCAGCGGGTGCTCGATATCGGAAGCGGCTGGGGGGCCATGGCTTTCTTTCTGGCCGAGGCCGTGGATGTCGAAGTGTTGGGCGTAACCCTGTCCGCGCCGCAATTGGAATTGGCCAGGGAGCGGGCCAAACAGCGCGGCCTTGAAGATCGGGTGCGCTTTGAGCTGATCGATTATCGCTCGATCAGCGGCACCTTCGACCGCGTTGTTTCCATCGGCATGTACGAACATGTTGGTTATGGGAATCATCTCGAGTTTTTCACCAAGCTCTCGGAGCTGCTGAGCGACGACGGTGTAGCGCTTCTGCATTCGATCGGCCGCTCGGGTCCGCCAGGCGCGGTCATGCCGTGGCTGCGGAAATACATCTTTCCCGGCAGCTATATTCCGGCCCTTTCAGAGACCTTTGCCGCCGTCGAGTTTTCGGGTTTGCGGGTGACCGATCTTGAGATTCTGCGCCGCCATTATGCCGAGACGCTGTGGCATTGGGAAAAACGTTTCCAGGAAAACCGGCAGCAAGTGGCGGACTTATTTGATGAGCGCTTTTGCCGCATGTGGGAGTTTTATCTAAACGCTGTCGAAGTCGGCTTTCGCTACGGCAAACAGATGGTCTTTCAGATGCAGGTTTCCAAAACCATCGACACGCTGCCGCTGTGCCGCGATTATATGGCAGAAGTGGAGAAAACGTTGGCTGCAGCCGAGCCCGGCAGCAGTAATTGAAAAACCAGGCGGGGCGCGGTCCCTGTGTTCGCCGCCCCGGGATGTTTCGGCATGGACAAATGGCCCGGAGCTCATGGAACTCCGGGCCACTCGAAAAATGGCTCCCCGGGCCGGACTCGAACCGGCGACAAAGCGGTTAACAGCCGCTTGCTCTACCAACTGAGCTACCGAGGATCAGGGTCGGGCGCCGTTATACCAGAAGATTTTTTAACCTGCCAATAGCAATGTTTAGGTCTTGAGGAAATTTGTCGGCCCGGCGGACCTGGATTTTTTTTGAATGGGCACCCGAATTTGGGCTATATTCGCCGCCTGATCGGCAATCCAGGAGTTTTAGGAGGGGAAACAGTGGGAAAAATGATTGGCTTTCTTTACGGCGTGATCGCGTATTTCATGTTCTTTGGCACCGTGCTCTACATGATGGCCTTTGTTGGCGATTATTCGTTCGAGGGCATTATCGGCGATTATTCGATAACGAAAACCATCGATAGTGGCCCCGAAGGACCGTTGGGTATCACCTTGGTGATGGACGTCGGCCTGCTCGCCTTGTTTGGGCTGCAGCACACGCTGATGGCCCGGCCGGCGTTCAAGAGCTGGTGGACGCAGTTGGTGCCCAAGGCGGTCGAGCGCAGCACCTATGTTCTCGTCTCGAGCCTGTTGTTGATTCTCCTGTTTTACTATTGGCAGCCAATCAATATCGAGCTTTGGGACGCCAGCGGCAACATTGTCGGCACCATTCTCGTAGGCCTTTACTGGTTTGGTTGGGCCCTGGTCTTCTTTTCGACCTTCGTTATCGACCATTTTGATCTGTTTGGCCTCAAGCAGGTTTTTTATAATCTTCGGAACAAGGAAATGCCGGCCTATCAATTTCAGATCAGGTCGCTATACAAAATCGTCCGCCATCCCCTGATGGTCGGCTGGATCGTCGTTTTCTGGGCGACACCGGTGATGACCTATGGTCACCTGCTTTTTGCCACGCTTTTGACCATCTATATTTTGATCGCCTTGGTCTACGAGGAGAAGGATCTCGAAGACTTTTTCGGCGAGAAGTACCGCGAATACAAAGCCAAGGTTCCCAAGATCATTCCGTTTATGAAGCCATAGGGAATTCGCTTCACTGATCGGTCGGTTTCAGATCTCTGCCGCGTCGATCCCTGGGGATTGGCGCGGCAAGTCGATTGAGCCGGCCTGTTCCAACAGCGCCCCCCTCGGTTTCATTTTCAGCATCGACGCTCAATCTTCGTACATATGATGAAGGCGTTTGCGCACCGGCATTTCGGTAATCGCCTTGTGTTCTTCGATATCCTCTGGAAACAGGGCGCAGACCCGCGCGTAGGCCTTCGAGGCCGGAAACGCGGTAAGCCCATGCACAAAGATACTCAATGTAACCGTGGCCACGACAATCGATAACAAGGCGTCGCCACCGGGCAGATCGGCATGTTCGACGATCAGCACCACAAACAGGATCGAAGCCAATCCGCGCGGCCCGAACCAGGACAGGAACAGCACTGAGCCGGGCCTGAGGCCGGTTCCCATAAGGCTGAGGGCTACCGGCAGCCCCCGTATGACGGTCAGGCTCAAGACCGCATAAAGCCAGATCATGGGATCGCTGATCGAAAAGATCAAAGGTACCATGCTGGCGCCAAAAAACAGAAACGTCAGCAGCACCAGCAATTCGCCCTCGGCCTCGGCAAACTCGTGGATGCGCGGGCAGATGTCCTTGGCAAAATTGCCGACCGCGAGCCCCCCGACGAAGGCGGAGATAAAGCCGTTCGCCCCCAAAATCTCTGCCACAGCGAAGGCCGAAACCGCCAGCGCCACGGTCGAGAGGCGCTGGTAGGTCAGGCTCATCCAGGCCGCTTTCGAGGCCGCTTGCACGAGCTTGCCACCAACAAACCCGACGCCGAACCCGATGAAGGCGCTGAGACCAAGCTGCAGGGCGATAAAGGCGTACCAGTTCCGTTCACCGTCACCCCCAAACGCTCCGACAAGCGCCGCAAATACGAGAACCAAGGGTAGCACCATACCATCGTTAAGGCCGCTCTCGACATTCAGGGATTGCCGGATTCGCACCGGCACGGTCGGGTTCGACACCACCGCTTGGCCAAGCGCCGCGTCGGTCGGTGCAAGGATGGCGGCCAACAGTGCCGCCTGCCAAATTCCCATGCCCTCGAACAGTCCCATGGCGATGCCGCCCCCCAATACGATGGTCAAAGGAAGACCGATCAGCAAGAGCCGGATCGGGATATTGTGCTCGCGGACTAAAAGTTTGAGATCGATCCGCGAGGCGTCGCCAAACAGCACCAGGACCAGAGCCAACTCGGCCAGCGTATGAACAAAACCGAACTCGACGTCAAACTCGGCGAGATCGAGAACCTGAGGCCCCAGTACCAGCCCGAACAGCACAAAGACCATCGGCGGTGTGAGGACCGAGCGCTCGAGACGCCCCGAGACCAGCCCGAAAGCCAGAATGCCGAGCGCCACAACAGCAAAAGCAAGGGAGGTCATGCAGCGGGCCTCCTCAAGGCGTCAGCCATTAGCGATGTTCTGGGTTGGGAAAGTCAGCGCGGCAGCCGGCGTCCCAGGCCGAACGTTGATTGCCGTGGGCTGGAATGCCGCCGGCGTCCTTGATCATGCGCGCCAGATGCAGAAGGTTCCAGGTCATGAAGGTCGTATTGCGATTGGTAAATTCATTTTCCGGACCGCCCGAGCCGGGATCCAGATAACTCGGACCGGGACCGGCCTCGCCAATCCAGCCGGCATCGGCCTGCGGCGGAATGACATAACCAATGTGCTGGATGCAATAGAGCATGCTCATCGAACAATGCTTGACCCCGTCCTCGTTGCCGGTGATCAGGCAGCCTCCTACCTTGCCGTAATAGGCGTACTGGCCGGCCGCATTAAGATCGCCCGAGGAGGAATAGAGCCGCTCGATAATCTTGGTGCAGATCGAGGATTTCTCCCCCAGCCAGATCGGCGAACACAGGATCAGGATTTCCGCCGCCTTGACCTTGTGATAAATGGCCGGCCAGTCGTCCTTGTCCCAGCCGTGCTCGGTCATATCTGGATAGACGCCGTAGGCGATGTCGTGATCCACGGCCCGTACTTCTTCAACCGCGACACCGTTTTTTTCCATAATTGCCTTTGAAATGCGCACCAGCCCATCGGTGTGCGACATCTCGGGCGATTTCTTCAAGGTGCAATTGATAAAGAGCGCATTAAGATCAGAAAAATCCCATTGGCTCTTCGAACACAAGGCTTCTTGTCTCTCGTCGAGTGTCATCATCTCTCCAATTCAAAGATTTTTATTATTGCCGTTGGCCTTATATCAATGAGTTATCTGGTTACAAATCACAAGTTAGTTAAGTCGCCTCTTTGGCCGATAGCGCTCGCCCTCGAGGCTGCCGAACAGACGGTCCATGAACGGATGCACAATTCGCTGCGGTTCCTCGCAGGCTTCGAGATTGCGCTCGGCCACGTAGGTCGTTTGCGCTGATTCGTGGACCAGCACATGATACCAGGGCTGATCCTTGGGTGGTCGGGATTTGGCAACCGCCTCGTACCACTCGTCAGTTCCCGAAAAGACCGGGTCGACGTCAAAGATAACGCCCAGGTAATCAAACAGCCTGTGTTGAATAATCTGGCCGACTTCGAATTTTGCCTGGTGTTCCGACATTGATTTGTCCGCCATACCTCGTTTGGCCATGCATCCTCATCATAAGACAGCGGCGTTAAATTAGTAGCGGTTTGTTGGTTGATTTCGTCTTGGGCCAGCTCATTCGAACCGCCGGAAGCCCTGTTGCTCGAGGATCTCGGCCGGTCTGAAGAATTCATCTCCCTTGATCACCAGGACGACTTTGTAAAGTTCGCTAATCTCTCGCGTCGCGCGCCTTGGTCTGGGCGGCCTTGAGGACGGGCAGATGCGCCGACCAGCCCTTGCGGATGATCGCAAACCGTTCGTCATCGCCTGCGAAGAGGTCATGATCCTGATCGAGCCAGATATATTTGGCGTCCGATCCGAGTCCGGTGATGGCGTAAAGGGTGATCGTGGTTGATCCCTTTTCACCTTCAAGTGTCTCGCTGGTCAGCGACCGGATACGCGCGGTGCCAGTGGGCAGGAGGGGAAGGGTACGGTCATTGCGGGCCAGGATGGCCCGGGCCAGGATGGCCAGAAGCTCCGGCGGCGCGTTATTGGCGACATAAAAGGCCTGGCCGCCAAAGTTCGCCTGTTGGTGTTCGATCTTGGAAGCCCAGACGGCCTTGCCGTATATGATCGAGAAGCGCTCGTCGACCTCGGCCTGCTCATAATTTTTACCCTTAATGTAGAGCGCCACCGGAACCCCGGCCTCGTTCAGCCTTACGATCGTCCGTGTCTGCGGACCCCGGCCGCGGTCGTTAAAGGAGAAGGTGATAGTTATGGTGCCGTCCTTGCCATAGTAGGAGGATTGTTGGCCCGACGGCTCGCCGCTGATCAGCCAGTCGTATTCAAGAAGCCGTTCGCCGGCCGCTTGAGACAGCCCGGCTGAGGCCATCGTAAACAGAATGATCGCGATAAAATTACCGAGCTTGCGCATTTAGCTCCCTCTGCTTGGCGATCCGTCGCCGCTCGCGGCGATGATGGCACGGAAAGCAAAATCCCTAGACACAAATCGTGGGGCCATACTAGCGGCCGGTGAGTTTCATCAGAATCCAGACGAAAAGGCCCAAGGTGATCATGCCGGCTAAGACGACGATCAGCCAGCCCATGGCTGTCTCCATGGTCATCGGGGCGTCCATCAGTAAGGAAATGCCTTCCATCGGATTACGGAAGAGTTTGGCAAAAACATCGAGCAGCGACATCGGAGATTCCTGATCCAGCCAGCTTAGCAATACGGACGGATCATCCCATATGTTGGCTAATGACGCAACGCGATGCAGGGTCTTGGTCATTCAGATGCAGTGTCCTAGTTATTCAACGGAATATGGCTCATGATCGACCGCACATTCGTCTAGACTGCTGCCGAGGGCGAAAGTTCAATTACGGCAGGCGTTGCAATGGGGCTAGGGGCTGACCGCCGGCTTGGCGGCGTATAGAATGGAGAGGGCAATCAAGTGAAAAAGCTGCTTTTGTGGATAGCGTTTTCGTCGCTGACGTTCTGGGTCCAGCCTGCCCTTGGTGAAGGAGAACTCGGGCCAGATTACTCTGGCCAGGAGGGCAGGGCGATCAAGTCACTCTCTGATGATGACATTTCTCAATTGCTTGCCGGAAAGGGGTGGGGCTTGGCGAAGGCAGCTGAGTTGAACGGTGTGCCTGGACCTACTCATCTTTTGGCGATGAAATCCGAGATCAACCTGAGCGATTCACAGGTCACGGATATCACCGCAATTTTTGAGATTATGCAATCCCGGGCGATTTTGTTGGGGACTAGGCTGGTCGGGTTAGAGAGGGGGCTGGATCACTATTTCCGATCGGGAGAATTCTCTGGCGAGAAATTGAACGAGTTGCTGTCCGGGATTGGCAGGGCAAGAAGCGAATTGAGATTCGTTCATCTGTCGTCGCATCAGAAGGTGGCGGAATTGGTGACGCTACACCAGGTCGAGCGATATAACGAACTCCGTGGCTACTCCTCGTCGGATAATCAGTGTCAGAATATTCCGACCGGTCATGACCCCAAGATGTTCAAGAAACACAGACGGTGCCCCTGAAATCGCCGGTGGACGGGTTCTCAACGATAAAGTAATCGTGAATTTGAATTGGCCGGCGCCGCGCCCGGAAAGCGCATTTGATGCCGGTTGGCATTGCTGATGGCAGTCCCGGCATGCAATGAATGCCACACGTCGCGCGCCCATGCGCGCGAATCAGGGGCCAACTGCCGGCGGAATAACGGCCGGAATGGCGGAAAACATGCTGACCTCAAAAGTGTCCGCTATTAGCCAAAAGCGGACGTTAGGGCGGCAGAAATTACCCTTCATTCAGACGCCTGACGATCAGGCCAATTAACAAACCGACAACCACGCCCGTCGCTACCACGAAGGGCGCATCGAAGCTGCTCCATCCGCCTTTCGCCAGGAACACCACTGTGCCCATTAAAAACCCGAACAAACCCCCAACCGTAAGGGCCTTTATGACCGAACTTGACCGGTTGATCCAGCCGGCAACCAGGAGCGCCGTCAAGCCTCCCTTTAGAACTCCGGCAAACACGATGAAGGTCGGATACGGCTCCTCAGGCACAAACCAGATCGAGAAGGTTTCCAGAAATCCCAGGATTGCGCCCGCGGCGGCGATTTTCACTGTGGTGCTCATAAGTGTTTTTTCGGCTAACACGATTATTGCTTTCCCTACAGATTGGTTTTTTCAAATTCCGGCGGCCTGCCGGGAATGATAATTTTCAAAACCGCTCGTGCGGACAGTTAGGATCACCCATGGTTTCACTCTCTTACAGAGAGCGAGCGCTATGCGACGAAGTTGGTTTAGCAGCAAGCAGACCATTTGAATAGCGTCCGCCATTGGCCATCAGCGGTCTTTTTGGCCGTCTCGAGCAGATTATTGCTGCAGGCTCGTGTCCTCGGGCACCAGGGCCACTACGCGCACTGGGCCGCCGGAGCCGCCTTCGATCTTGATCGGCAGCGCGATGAGCGTGGCGCCGCGGGCCGGTAGCCGCTCGAGCCCCTTAAGATTCTCAAAACCCGGGATATTGGCCGCACCCATGATCCGGTGGACCGGGAAGTCGGTGGACCGTCCGGGATCGTTCGAGGCCGTATCGACGCCGAGCGCCTTGGCGCAGCGTTCGGCGATCAAAAACCGTGCAGCGTCGGGGCTGTAGCTCGGAAAATGCAGGTTCGAGGCGTCGCCCGGCTTATCGTCACCCAAATAGGTCTTGGCATCCGGCCAGCGGGCCGACCAGCCGCTGCGCAAAAGAATGATTGCGCCCTCGGGGATCGGGCCGTGGACCGCCTCGTCGGCCAGGATAAGCGAGACTGGACCGGGCGGGCGCAAAACCTTGGTCGGCCGCCCGGCGGTACCATTTGGCCGCTTCGGTATAACTTAGAGCTACTCCGACTCCCATTAAGTAGTTGTCACCCAATTCGCCTTGTGCGACCGCATCGCCGGCTTGAGCGCGCTGCATCAGCGCTTGCACTTCGGCTTTTGAGGCCTGCGCGGCTATGGGTTGTTCCGGCAGTTGGGCTACGAACAGGGTGAAGAGAAAAATGGTCAGTGTTCTCATGGTGGCCTCAACGTTCGGGTTTTCGCGGATCCTTCTTTGCGCCAGACAAAGCGCTCAGAACTTGCCCTCCGCAATATCGCGGAATGGGAACTCTCCATTTAGCAAACCTATGCAATTTCGGTAGGAGCCATGTTTATCGCTAGTTCCATTTTCGTGTTTGGGTTTTCCAAAGTAATTGACCTATTGGCGCGGATCGAGCGAAACCAGCGTTTGGCCGCGAACATAGATATTGAGTGACGTAATGTGCTGATCAGATCAGCCCCGACAACCGCGCGAAGACCGGCCGATTGACCCCAGGAGCTGCATCCACGAAGAGGCCGCTAAATCTCGCGAGAAACTTATGGCGAAAGGTCCAAACTATCTGAAAGTGGGCTACTTTCTAAATTTGTAATTGGTTAATTCGTACTTTACCCTTAGCCCGTCTCGCATCTTGCGCAAAATGCAAACAAAGTACTCTGCCGTCCCGGGGAGTATTGCACTGGCTCGAGATAAACCAGAGAAACCTCTGCATTTTTCAAAGCCTCGGTTGTTTTCTGGCGTAGCTTCGGCGCCCCTATAATAAATGATGGAAATCTCCATATCTGACACAGGAAGGCGATAAAAACACCGCAATCGTTGTGGCCGCGAGGAGCGAAGGGCTGGGCATCTGGGCTGGGGAATTTATGACTCCCGAGGATTGGCGGCGAGGCAAGCGCCCTAAGGAAGGAATCATGGATGAGTTAACGCGGGCAAGGATCAAGCAAAAACTCTTGCAATACCCTGGCGCGACTGAAGCGAGCGTTGAAGTGCAACTTGATGCATATGAAGAACGCGAGACATTCAAGATTTTACTTATTAGTGAAAGAGGTTTTTCGAATGCGCAAGCTGAAAGATTTCTTGATCGCCAAGGATATCCGAGACCGCCAGGGTGGCATTCTGTTTTTTTCTATCCAAGTAGCGCTACGCCACGTCCAGACATTGTTATACTTTTGGGTGCGATTGTTGTCGGTATTTGGATACTAGCAAACTAATTAAGATGCCAAACCAACCGAAATTGGGAGGCGCAGGAATTGAGATTGAGCTTCCATATCCAAGATATGCAGGGCGAGGTCGGAACTAGACACTGAACCACGACCAGTTAAAACCGCCACAGTTCACTATTCCTTTCTCTTGTGGGCCTCCCACCATTCGTCGGCCAATTCTTGAGCTTCAGCGATTTGCTCAGTGGTCATCATGCGGGCAATCTTAATAAGAAATAATTCAGCCGTTGGTGGGTTACCCATTGCCTTCGAGAGTGCCGCCCATTTATATGCCTCAACTCTATTCTTTGGCACGCCTTCGCCCAACCCGTACGCTCCGGCCAATAGCAATTGGGCATGCGCATGTCCCTGCTCGGCAGCCCTTCCGTACCACATAAAGGCCTTAGCAAAGTTCTTGGGGATACCGTCGCCTTGGGCATACCTTAGTCCTAGAACCACCTGCGCTTCCGCATAGCCATTTTCTGCAGACATGCGGTACCATTTTACAGCCTTGATATCATTTTTTTGAACCGTTGGCCCATCGGAACTATACAGGGCTCCTAAATTGTACTGCGCCTCAGCATCACCAGCTTCGGCCCTTTCAATGAGTGTTGCCAATCCCTCATCTACTTTCTGGGCGGCCGCAGGTTCTTCAGTGAGCATCAGAAGAACGGGGACAATTAGAAGGGCCAATCTGCATTGCATGGAGTTTTTCCGTTTCGTCCGGCTTTTTTGCAAGAGAGAATCAGTATGTCTCAATCTTGGACCGCGCGCAATTTCCCCAGCGCTCCAATGGTCCTCATCCAGAACACGGCGTGAACAAGATTGGCGCAATGTGGTGTATCCGTGGTGTATGGAGTTGGCGGCACTTTCTGTAAGCCTTTGAAAATAAAGGAGTGTTATTTGTAACATTTGTGAGGTCGAATTCGGACAAGAACGCTTATCAGGAATGCTCCTAAGTCATTGATTTATTGACCAAAAAGAGTTGGAGGCGCGGACCGGAATCGAACCGGTGTGCAAGGATTTGCAGTCCTCTGCGTAGCCACTCCGCCACCGCGCCGTGCGTGGAATGCCGTCAGGCAGGTCGATCCTATAGCAGAGGCGGGGAAGTGG
>JADFIA010000068.1 GCA_022566895.1 Pseudomonadota bacterium | reverse complement strand
GCGCGACTGCCCAAGTTGGTGCTGGTATCGTCCAATGAACAAGTAGAAAGCGGTTATGGTATTATGCTCATCATGGCAAAACCTGAATGGGGAACAAAGAGGACCTGCCCCGAGTGCAGTACGCGGTTTTACGACTTGGGAAAGGACGAGCCCGCGACCTGCATCTCTTGCGGCCGCGCCTGGACGCCGGAGCCGCTTTTGCCATCGCGGCCGACCAGGCGCGGTGCATCGAGGCCCTTTCACCGACGCCCCCCTTGGACGCCGAAGTAGAAACGCCTGAGCAACACGTGCGCCGCTTTGTTGCCTGGGATCACAAAAATAGGGCGGCTGCGAGAGGAGGTTGGCCGCCCTAATAGTCATCACAAGAGGTGTCTAGAAGGGTAATCCAGACAAAACATATATACCACAATGAGGCCTGAACTGCAATTTACCAGGCTCGCCCAATCTTCCTCAAAAGTCGGGAATTTTCTCCGGGATCAGCCGGTTGTCAGACGCCGCGGATTCACACCGCCTCCTAGCCGTGCAGAGAGTGATCCTAATGTCCGCTTTTGGCTAAAAGCGGACTCTTTTGGGGTCTCGAAATAATGTCCGCTTTTGACCCAAAGCGGACTCTTTGGGGTTTGACCTAATCTGGCATATTCCCTCAAAAGCCTGAATGGTGCTAACCTCGGCGCCGCACAGGGAGATATGGGCAGGTGAGCAATCTTTTCGAGGAACTGAAACGCCGCAACGTGGTCCGGGTCGGCATCGCCTATGTGGTGATCGGCTGGCTGATCATTGAAGTGATCGATACCATCGCGCCGCGCCTTGACATGCCCGATTGGGTTCCGACCTTCTTCATTGTTTTGGTGCTCGTCGGCTTGCCGCTGGCGCTGTTCTTCTCCTGGGCCTACGAGCTGACGCCGCAGGGCGTCAAGAAAACCGCTGAGGTGGATGCTGATGCCTCGATCACGCCCTCGACCGGCCGCAAGCTCGACCGCATGATCATCGGCGCCCTGGCCCTGGCAGTGGTATTCCTCGTCTACGACCGCTTTTCAACTTCCGCGACCGCGCCGCCGCCCGCCCCGGTCGAAAAGGGCGCGATAACGACAAGCGCTGCGCCGACCAAGTCGATCGCCGTCCTGCCCTTCTCGAACCTTTCGAGCAACCCCGAGACCGACAGCTTCGTGGCCGGGCTGCACGATGATCTGCTGACCCAGCTTTCCAAGATTAACGATCTGAAGGTCATTTCCCGCACCTCGGTCCTGCGCTACGCGGCGACGACCCGCAGCATGAAGGAGATCGCGGCCGAGCTCGGTGTGGCGACGATCATGGAAGGCGGCGTCCAGCGGGCCGGCAACCGGGTCCGCATCAACGTCCAGCTGATCGACAGCGCGACCGACGAGCATCTGTGGGCCGAGACCTACGACCGGGTGCTGACCACTGAAAATGTTTTCGATATCCAAAGCGAGATCACCCGCCAGATTGCCGCCGCCCTCGAAGCCGTTCTGACCCCTGCCGAGGTGGCCGGTCTGGCTGAGCGGCCGACCGACAGCCTTGCCGCCTATGAGGCCTATCTCAATTCAAAACTCCTCGAGGAGCGCTATAACGACACCGGTGACGATGTGCTCGACGAGGCGATCGCCGCCGCCAGGCTGGCAGTCGAGCTTGATCCCGAATTTGTAGCGGCCTGGTCCCAACTGGCGCAGGTCTATCTCGCCCGCTTTTGGTGGGAGGGCCGAAACCAGGGCGATGCCAGTGCCGCGCTGGCGGCAATTGAAAGCGCCAGGGCGATCGAACCCGATGCGGCCGAGGTCGGGTTGACGCTTGGCCTTTATCATTATTGGGTCAACTTTGATTATGCTGCGGCCCTGCCCGAACTTGAGCGGGTGCTGACGGTCGAGCCCGGCAACGAGCAGGCCTGGGCGATCCGGGGATGGGTCTTGCGCCGCGCCGGGCGCTGGGACGAGGCGCTCGATTCGATGAAAAAGGCGACCTCGCTGAACCCCAATTCGGTTGAACATGTGACCGCGATCTGGAGAACGCTGGTGGCGCTCAATCGCTTCGCGGAAGCCCAAGCCTGGCTGCGGGCCGCGGAGGCGAGGGTCCCAGGCAATATCTCTATCGCGCTCACCAAAGCCGACGGAACGCTGACGATGACCGGCGACGCTGGACCCCTGCTCGCCGCCATTCTCAGGAGCGTTTCCCAAGCGGAGCCGGAAGCAGGCATCCGTATGGGTTATGTCATCACCGAGGCGAAATTTGGCGACCCCGAAGTGGCCCTCGACTATCTCGACCAGTGGGCGCCGGGCCTCGTCGATGTGCAATTTGATTTTGCGCCGGAGGATATGTTGCGGGCCTATGTCCTGCATGCTGCGGGCCGGTTGGACGAGGCAAAGGACTTTGCCGCCAGGGCCTTGCCGATGATCGAGGCGGCCCAGCGTGTCGAGCCCAATCAGCCCGAAATTGAAAAAGCGAGGGCCTTCACCATGGCCTTGATGGGTCGGGCCGACGAGGCCGAAGCAGCGGCACGAAGGGTGCGGGCGCTCTATCCCGTTTCGCTCGACGCCTTTGGCAGCGCCAACTATCTTATTGCCATCACCGAAGTCCTGGCCATCGCCGGGCGTAACGCCCTGGCCCTTGAGTGGCTCGATGATTACCTCTCCAGCGGCGGTGCCCTGCAAACGCTGATTGAAATCAGGCAGTGGCCCGCCTTCGCGGCGCTCGCCCAGACACCCGGTTTCGCCGCCCTCATCGAAAAACATGGCATGGTGCCAGTAGACGAGAGCCTGCTGCAATAATCTACCCATGACAGGCAAAGAGTCCGCTTATGGCTAATAGCGGACTCTTTTGACGCGTACGAAACAGCACGGTAAAGCGTCCGCTTTTGACCCAAAGCGGACCTTCTCGGCCAGCAGCCCAATATATAAAAGGGCCGTGTGTGGTATAATGCTACCAGAAGCGTAAGCAGACGCCGAGAAAATGACGGGATGAAATCATGTCCAACGAGGGGGTGATCAAGAGACTGCGAAACGTCGCGATTGTTGTAACGATGGTTGTTTTGATCCTACTGGTGGCGCTCAACCCTTCAATTCTGCTTTATCCGTCGGAATTGGTTTTTCCGGCCCTGATAGCATTGTTCGTCAGTCTGCCTCTCTACATACTTTGGGCCATTGCCAAAGCGCGGCTGAAAGATAATCAGAGAGCCGGCGTCCGTACTGCATATCTTCGGGCCTGCCTAGCGGGGGTCCTCATGCCGTTTCTGACGGCCGTTTTCGCACTATACACCCTTATGGCTCCGCAATACGGACCCACTGCCGGGGCCCTGAGTTTAATGGCTGTCGTTCTCGCAAGCCCGCTGATTTCCGGGATGACAATGCTTGCCGTTTTCCTGCTGGCACAGCGGTAGCGTCGAAAAGCGAATAAGCTGACGCCAATGGCGAACCGAGGAATTAAACCAAATCTGAAAACGTCCGCTTTTGGCTAAAAGCGGACTCTTTTCAACCTTCGATATTGGGAAACGAAAGCGTCCGCTTTTGACCCAAAGCGGACATTCAGTCTAGAAGATTAATTGGCGTCTATATCCCAGAAGGAGACCTAGTGGCAACTATGCGCAATCTAGGTCCCCTATGATATCTTGCGGCTTATGGCGTGGGTCTACTGAAATCTTTTTCGATATTGTCCTGGGCTCGTGTGACAAGCATCACTGAAGGCGCGAGCGAAGCGGTCGGCGGTGACAAAGCCGGTGACTCGGGCGATGGAGGCGAGCGGCTGATCGGTCTCCTCAAGGAGGAGACGCGCGCAGTCCAGCCGCCGCCGTCGGACGTAATGCATCGGTGCGAAGCCGACATCGCTTCGGAAGCTGCGGGAAAAGTTGCGTGGGCTCATGGCACAGTGATCGGCAAGTTCATCAACCGTGAGATCGGAGGCGAGGTTTCCCTCTATCCAGTCGAGTAGGTCGGTAAATCGCCTTGCGGTGGTTTGAGCGGACAACAAGTCGCTGAATTGGGATTGGTCGCCGGGACGCTTTAGAAACACGACCATGCGCTTGGCCACCTTGAGTGCCAGCGCGCGATCAAAATCCTCTTCGATAATCGACAGCGCCAGGTCGATGCCGGCAGTTACGCCGGCGGAAGAATAGATGTTGCCCGACCGGCAGAAAATCCGGCTGTCATCCACTTGCACATCCGGAAATGATTCGCGTAGTTTTTGGCCATGATTCCAGTGGGTGGTCACCTTATGACCCGTCAAGATCCCCGCATGTGCGAGCACGAAGGCACCCGAGCAGATCGAAGCGACACGCTGACTTCGGCCAGCCTGTGCGGCGATCCAGTCGGTAAGACCGCCATCTTGATAACGCGTATCTCCGGCCTTCATACCCGGCACCAGAAGGATATCCACTTGATCGTCGAATCCGACATAGCTGCGGTCCGCGTGCAGCCGCACGCCCGACATGCTTTCGACCGGCCCCGCCCGCTCGGCCAACAGCTCGATCCGATAGCCGCAATCGGTCCTCCCGGATTCTTCCGACGCGATCATCGTTACGTAATTGAAGGCTTCCAGTGGGCCAATAAGGTCGAGTGACACACAGCCGGGATACAAGACTGCGGCAATTCGCATTCCTTTATTTGTTGAACTCTCCATGAAAACCAGCTTGGTCAGAGCTGAAACATCCTAGATTGTCCTAAATTGTATTCATTTTGTCATTGGAGCATCTGGCAATTGATGAGATGCTACCAAAGTTTCGTGGGATGAGACCTCGGTTAAAACGAGCGTCGAGCCCATATTTACACATAAACAATCGGAGGAGTTATGCAAGTACGAATAAGTTTACTGTTGTCCGCGCTGGTTATTCTAATCACGTCCACGTTTGGCGCGACTGCACAAGATGGACGAGCGCAATCTATGGAAATGCAACGTCAGCTAGAGAAAGCCGTCGGAAACGCGTATTCCCCCGGCGAGCCCGGTGCTGTAGTTATCGTTACGCGTGGTGAAAATACGCTTCTGCGAACGGCGATTGGGGTTGCAGATCTTGA